>NZ_JBNNVQ010000048.1:0-42088 GCF_050280625.1 Pseudomonas sp. NPDC089569 | reverse complement strand
AGCAGGTTGCCCAGCTCCTGTTCGATGATGTAGCCGATCATGCCTTCGGTTTCGGTGTCTGCAAGGATGTCGCTCATGCGGGCCTCATCGGTTCGTTGTCTGGCGCAGCAGCAGGGTGCCACCGCGCTGGGTAAATTCAAGTTGGTTCAGTGCGCTCATGCCGAGCAGCACCTGGTCGCCATGCAGGCCGGACGCCACCAGTGCGCGGACGTCCCGCAGCACGATGTCACCCATTTGCAGGCGCTCGATACGGGTGCGATAGCCCTGGCTCAGGCCATTGGCCGTGCTCAGGGTTACGCCAAATCCCTCCTCCAGCTTCAAGCGCTTGGCCAATTGCGCCGGGATGGCCACATCCGTAGCGCCGGTATCGAGCATGAACTCCACCGGCTGACTGTTGATATAGCCGCTGAATACAAAATGCCCCTGGGCATTGCCAAGCAGCTTGACCTCGACATAGCCTTCGCCCTGCTCGGAGCTCACCACCACATTCGGGTTTTGCTGACGCGCCTCCCACTGACCAAAAAAACGCGTGGCCAGGAATAGCGCCGCACACCAGGCCAGCACCATCAACACACGACCGGCACGTTGGCCCGGCGTTTGCCGACTCATGGCTTGCTCCAGCCACCGTCAGGCGCAGCAAAGCGCCAGACGATCGGGCGCCGCTCGCCATCGGCGCGGGCACCGTCGTTATTGTCGATGCCGATCCATGCACCTTCGGCATCGATGATCAACGCCTCCGCCAAACCGTAGGGTTGTGGATAACGCCGGTTTTCCTGCAGCGCCTCATCGGCAAACGACCAGCAGCGCTCGGCCTTGGCGGTTGCCAGATCACGACGGCAAATCTGGAACGCATTGCGCTCAAGGGTAAACAACTTGCCGTTGAACAATGAAAGATCGGCAAAATCCCGGGACACGGCCCTGGCCTTTGGAAACTGTGCCGGCTGCATTTCCACTCCGGCTTCGCTCAACAGCACGCAGCTGCCATCGCAGTCCCAGAGGCTTTGCTGGCGCTTGATCAGCAGCACCCCGCGACTCTCGCGCTCGGCAGCCAGCCACAACTGGTCGCCGGCCGGACTGATCGCCACCCCCTCGAACAGCGCATTGAAGTGCAGCAGCATGCCGCTGGCCCGTGCCTGACGCACCATGAGCGGCGAGAGCTTCAGCCAGGAGGTCGGTCCCGTTGGCGGTACTTGCAGCACGGCGGCATGGGACTCACTGACGACGTAACGATTGCCGGCACTGTCGCAAGTGATGCCTTCGAAATCCAGATCACCGCCACGCACGAACGATGCCGCCCAGGTCCGCACGCGCAAGCCCCAGGGCAAGCCGCTGTCCGGTAACGGAGGAACGCCTATGCCCACTGCTTCCGCGCGCCAGACACTGTTGCCGATATCCAGGCGATAGATCTGATCGTCGTCGCGATCGGAAACCGCCCACAGCTCCTTGCCACACTGGGCCAGACCGGACAGATTGCCTCCGCGCATGCCTTCGACGGCATGCTCGGACAACAAACGCAGCTGGGGCGTCGGCTCGGCAGACACCGTGATCGAGGTCAGCAGCAACAGACACGCCAGGGCAAAGCCTGAACGCATCAGCCCAGAACCTCGGCCAGGTTGCCCTTGGACTCCAGCCAGTTTTTACGGTCGCCGGCGCGTTTCTTCGCCAGCAGCATGTCCATCATTTCCGAGGTCTGGACAAAGTCTTCGCCCAACGTTAGCTGCACCAGACGCCGGGTGTTCGGATCCATGGTGGTTTCGCGCAACTGCGGCGGGTTCATTTCACCCAGACCTTTGAATCGAGTGACCTGTGGTTTGCCGCGCTTCTTCTCGGCCACCAGACGGTCGAGAATCCCGTCGCGCTCGGCTTCGTCCAGGGCGTAGTAGATCTCTTTACCCAGGTCGATGCGGTACAGCGGCGGCATGGCGACGTAGACGTGCCCGGCCTCCACCAGCGCACGGAAGTGCTGGACGAACAAGGCGCAAAGCAAGGTGGCAATGTGCAGGCCGTCGGAGTCGGCGTCAGCGAGGATGCAGATCTTGCCGTAGCGCAACTGGCTCATGTCCGTCGCACCCGGATCGACGCCAATGGCCACGGCGATGTTGTGCACTTCCTGGCTGGCCAGCACTTCGCTGCCATCGACTTCCCAGGTATTGAGGATTTTGCCGCGCAATGGCAGGATCGCCTGGAACTCCTTATCCCGCGCCTGCTTGGCCGAACCACCGGCGGAATCGCCTTCCACCAGGAACAACTCGGAACGCATCGGATCCTGCCCGGCGCAATCGGCAAGCTTGCCAGGCAGTGCCGGCCCTTGGGTGATGCGCTTGCGCTCGACCTTCTTGCTGGCCTTCAGGCGACGACCGGCGTTGTTGATCGCAAGCTCGGCCAGCAGCAAACCGGTTTCCGGGTGTGCGTTGAGCCACAGGCTGAAAGCGTCCTTGACCACACCGGAAACGAACGCCGCTGCTTCGCGGGACGACAGGCGCTCCTTGGTCTGGCCGGAGAATTGCGGCTCCTGCATCTTCATCGACAGCACAAAAGCAATGCGTTCCCAGACGTCTTCCGGAGCCAGCTTCACACCGCGCGGCAACAGGTTGCGGAATTCGCAAAACTCGCGCATGGCGTCGAGCAGGCCCTGGCGCAATCCGTTGACGTGGGTACCGCCCTGGGCCGTCGGAATCAGGTTGACGTAGCTTTCCTGCACGGCGTCGCCACCTTCGGGCAGCCACAGCAGGGCCCAGTCCACCGCTTCCTTGTTACCGGCCAGGCTGCCGCAGAACGGCTCGTCCGGCAGGCGTTCGAAACCGCTGACGGCGTCGACCAGATAGGAGCGCAATCCGTCTTCATAGTGCCATTCGACTTTCTCGCCGGTGGCCTTGTCCTCGAAGCTGACCAACAGCCCCGGACACAGGACGGCCTTGGCCTTGAGCACGTGCTTGAGACGGCTGATGGAGAATTTCGGCGAATCGAAGTATTTCGGGTCCGGGGCGAAGAATACGCTGGTGCCGGTGTTGCGCTTGCCAACGGTACCGACGACCTCCAGTTCGCTGGCCTTGAAGCCGTCGGCGAAGGTCATCTGGTATTCGTTACCGTCACGCTTGACGCGCACCCGGACCTGGGTCGACAAGGCGTTGACCACCGATATCCCGACCCCGTGCAGACCGCCGGAGAACTGGTAGTTCTTGTTGGAAAACTTGCCGCCCGCATGGAGCTTGGTGAGGATCAGCTCGACACCCGAGACGCCCTCTTCGGGGTGAATGTCCACCGGCATGCCACGGCCGTCATCGCAGACTTCCAGCGAGTGATCGGCGTGCAGGATGACCTGCACCGATTTGGCATGCCCGGCCAGGGCCTCGTCGACACTGTTGTCGATGACTTCCTGGGCGAGGTGGTTCGGTCGACTGGTGTCGGTGTACATGCCGGGGCGCTTGCGCACCGGGTCGAGGCCCGAGAGGACTTCGATGGCGTCGGCGTTATAAGAGCTAGCGCTGGGAGTGGCCATGGGGTCTCGTCGTCCTTCAGTGAAAAGTTGCTCAGTAAAAAGTTCGGTGTAAAAAAGCCGAAATCACAATGCCGTGAAATCAATCGCCTGATACACATCCGCGCCAATGCCGGCAAAGCTCAGCATGGCCGGCAGTTGTGCGGCAAAACCCTGGAAACCATGATCGCCACCGGCCTGAATGCGCAAGGCACAAGCCCGGTAATACTGCTGGGCAAGGCGATAGTCCAGCGTTTCGTCACCGGTCTGCAACCACACCTGAAAGCGCTGCGGATCTTGCGGTGCCGGCACTTCCAGCTCGGCCAGGGCCGTCACGTGGTCCTGGGTCAGCTCCCAGGTCTCGTCGGTATACAGGTTTTTCTGCGTTCCCAGGAACCCGTCGAACATCCGGTGCGGACTGACGGCAGGGTTGATCAACAGGGCTTTGAGGCCATGCCGCTCGGCCAGATAGGTCGCATAGTAGCCGCCGAGCGAGCTGCCGACCAGCAGCGGCCGGCCCAGTTCGACAATCGCTTGCTCCAGTTGGCCAATGGCCTCGCGAGGGTGGTGATGCAAGGCCGGCACGCGCAACTGATCACCCAGGCCCAGACGCCCCATCACATCGCTCAACCGAGTGGCCTTTTGCGATGCGGGCGCGCTGTTGAAGCCGTGGATATAAAGGATCGAGCCGGACATTGGGACTCCCTGTGCGTCGGGTAAAGATGGCGAAGTTTACAGGGTGTCGGGGGAATCGGGATATGCGCGGGAATTTTGCCGTCTGAACGGGCGTCATCGCGCCCGTTTTTTGGAAATGACGGCTAAATCAGTAGCCGTTGGAGTTGTAGTCGACCTGGAACTCGAACCCGGTCACCCGTTCCACACCGGTTTCCAACCGCCCGTCCGGCAGCAGCCGTAACCAGCGATATCCCGGCGCCTGCTCCCCGACCTTGAAATCTTCGCTGCCCGGTTCGAACTGAATGCAGGTCGATGGTGAAGCGATCAGACGCACATTGTTGCGAAACTGATCGATTTCCTGATGCACATGCCCCCACAGCACGGCCCGCACCTGTGGAAAGCGATCCAGCACTGCGAACAGTGCGTCGCGATTGCGCAGGCCGATCGGCTCCATCCACGCACAGCCAATCGGCACGGGATGATGGTGCAAACACACCAGATGATGTCGCTGCGGCGCCTCGCTCAGCGAGCGTTCCAGTCGATGTAGCTGTTCGGCCTGCAAATACCCCGGCACGGAGCCCGGCACCGCCGAATCGAGCAACGTGACCCGCCAATTGCCGATATCTACCACCGGATCGAGCAAGGCGCTTTGCACCGTGGCCTCGGCCATGATCTGCGGCTCGTCGTGATTGCCGGGAATCCAGCGGGCCGGTGCGTCGAGCTGTCGTGTCAGCTCGTGAAATTGCCGATAGGACTCCAGCGTTCCGTCCTGGGACAGGTCGCCTGTGGCCAGGAGCAGGTCAATACGAGGCTGTTGCGCGAGCACAAGCTCGATGACTTTTTGCAGGCTGTCACGAGTCTTCATGCCCAGCAATGTGCCATGCGCCTCGGCAAACAGGTGACTGTCGGATAGCTGCACCAGCAGCGCAGGATCGTCGGTGGTCAAATTGGATACGCGCAACAAGGTGTCCTCCCGGGGCGTGATCACAGGGCGGGATCAGAGAAGAGATTATGCTGGGGGACGCTCGAAAGGGGAAACCTGTGAACCTGACGCAGTTCACAACTGCGCTTGAAGCTATCGTACGACCTCGTACTCATGCCCCAGTGCCAAGCAATGGCTCAGCCATTCACCCAGGAACATGTTCAGTTGGGCCTTTTCGTCCGGCTGGTGCATCAAGGCGTTCGGGTAAGGATAGATACCACGAAAGCGGCGCGCATGCTCCGCGCTGACCACTTCGGCCATGCACGCATCGTGATAGACCTGAACCTCCAGTTGCGGCACCGGCAGCCACGGCAGGCTGTGCTCCTGGCGCACCTGCAGGGTCGTGGTGTACGGACAGACCTGCAACACCTCCAGCGCCAGCACGCCGAGCATCTGCTCGCCATGGCTCACGGCGATGCGCCGCGCCGCCGGCTCGCTGCGCATGTCCGGCAACAGTCGCATCAGGCGCGCGTAGTTTGCCTCGCAAGACGCTTGCAGCCCCGCCAGGTCTACCCGATAGCGATCGCGCACCTTGTTTACGACCATAGCCCCCTCACTTCAACGCGGTTCAAAGCCAGCCACTGCAAGGCAATGATGCTGGCCGCGTTGGCAATACGCCCATCGCGCACGGCTTGCAGGGCATCCTCGAAGGCCCATACCGTCACGCGGATATCTTCTGCTTCCTCCGCCACCCCATGCAGGCCGCCGACCCCGTTACTGTTGCAGCGCCCAAGGTAAAGATGCACGAACTCATTGCTGCCGCCCGGCGATGGAAAATATTGAGCCATCGGCCACAGCGCCTTGATCACAAGTCCAGCTTCCTCCTGCGCTTCGCGGCGGGCAACTTCTTCCGGTTGTTCGTCCCTGTCGATCAGACCAGCGACCAGTTCGATCAGCCACGGATTGTCGGTCTTGCCCAGGGCACCGACGCGAAACTGCTCGATCAACACCACTTCGTCGCGCTGAGGATCGTAGGGCAGCATGCAGACTGCATCGTGACGGACAAACACTTCCCGATTGATTTCACGACTCATGCCCCCGGCAAACAATTCGTGGCGCAAGTGCACGCGATCGAGCTTGTAGAAGCCCTCGAAGCACTTTTCGCGCCGAACGATATCAACGGCGGTCGGAATGGCGTTGGCAAAATCAGTCATGACAATCCTCGTTACTTCACATCCAATACGAGGCTCCTTCCTTCTTGTAGCCTCGACTTCGCGCCATCCTAACGCGCCCGCGACATTTGATGCAGCCCCTTTCCCGTCAGCGGGATGGACGGTGAAGGCGAAACCCACTCTAATTAGCTTAGTGGCGAACTGATTGCCCTGTTGGTAGTCGAAGCGGGTAACTTTTGGCCTTTCCCAGTTCTACGAAGGACGCCCATGTCGCTTTTCAAATTTGCCTCTGTGGCCGCTATCGCCCTGACCCTGGGTGCCTGCCAGAGCCTGTTCCAGCCCAATTATCGAGTGCCGCTGGAAACCACTCGCGACGCCAGTGAGCAGCTCAAACCCGGTTGCAAGGACCAGGACTGCCCGCTGGTGAACATCGACACCGTGCACTTTCCCGCCGAGCCGCAACTTGACGCGATTGTCGAAAAACGCCTGCTGCAAATGACCCGAACTTCGCCCGATGCACCGGTGGCCCCCACGTTGAGCGCCTATCGCGAACAGTTTTTACGCACGGCCGCCCCTCGCAACAGCAGCTATCTGCAGGCGAAGGTACGCGAACAGCATGACGGCTTGGTGATCGTCGAACTGTCCAGTTACCTGGACACCGGCGGTGCCCATGGCACGCCGGGTCGAGGTTTCATCAACTATTCGCGCCAGCAACACAAGGTGCTGACGCTTTCGGACATGCTGCTGCCGGGCCAGGAAGAGGCGTTCTGGAAAGCGGCGCAGGTGGCGCACAACAGTTGGCTGATCAGCACCAAGCTCGATCAGGAACCGGAGTTCGTGAAGAGCTGGCCGTTCCAGAAGACCCAGAACGTGGCGCTGACCTACGGCGGGGTAATCCTCAAGTACGAAACCAGCAGCATCGCGCCTTACGCGCTGGGCCATGTCGAACTGAAGATCCCCTACCCTCGCCTCAACGGCATCATCAAGCCCGAGCTGTTTCCCGGCCGTAACTGAAGGCACGGCCCAGTACCAGTTGCAACAGCCCTGCCAGGACCAGCGCCGGCAGGGTTGCGCCGATGTCCGGATACACATTCGCCAGCAGATGGTAGGTGCCGATCCCGCCCAGCCAGGCGAGCAGCGCCGGCCAGCGCAAAGCTGCCGAGGCCACCCGAGCGCTGCGCTTGCGCAGAATGAAGTGATCCACCAGTACTACGCCGAACAGCGGCGCAAACACCGAGCCGATCAACAGCAGGAAGTTCTGGTACTGCGCCAATGGCGCCAGCAAGGCGATCAAGGTGCAGACCACACCGATAGCCAACGCCAGGTGCTCGACCTTCAGGCGCAATAGAATGCCGCTGGACACCGCCGCCGAGTGTATATCGGCAAAGGCGTTTTCCGATTCGTCCAGCAGAATCAGCAGCAGCGGAATTCCAAGTCCGGCCCCGGCCAGTGCCAACAGCAGGGCATTGACTTCACCGCTGGGCGCGAACGCCAGGGTATAAGCCACACCCAGGCTCATCAGCCAGAAATTACCGATGAAGAAACCGATGGCGGTGCCGCCGAAAACATTCTTCGCCCGCTTGCCGAAACGCGAGTAGTCGGCAATCAGCGGCAACCACGACAACGGCATGGCAATGGCGATGTCGAAGCCCACGGCAAAGGGCATCGAGCCATCACCGGCCTGGGCCCACAGCGCGGCCAGGTCAGCCTTTGCGAACAGGTTCCAGATCAGCCAGGTGCACGCGGCCAGCAACAGCCAGATACCCCACTTGCGCAGGATTTGCCGTACGAAGGTCAATGGACCGCTGACGGCCAGCAAGGTCGCCAGTGCACCGAAGATCAATGTCCACAGCATCGGATTGGACAGCAGGCTGCCTTCGCTGAAAGCACGTGCGCCCAACAGGCTGGCGGCGTCGCGCATGACGATGATTTCGAAAGAGCCCCAGCCGATCAATTGCAGCAAGTTCAGAACCGCCGGCAGACTGGCGCCTTTTGTACCAAGGCTCAACTTGAGCGCAGCCATCGACGACAGACCGGTGTCGCTGCCGATCACACCGACGGCCGCCAGCAGCAAAACGCCCACCAGCGTGCCGAGAAAAATCGCCAGCAGCGAGCCGGACAACCCCAGGCCGGGCGCCAGCAATGCGCCGGTCTGCAGGACCATCAGGCCGATGCCTAAGGAAAACCACAGGGAAAACAGATCGCGGCCGCCGAACACACGCTTGTCGGCGGGCACCGCGATATCAGGTGAATACGTACTGGGTTGAATGCTCAAGGGTGTTATCTCAGAGGAACATTTGTTGTTGTGTCGATTCGTCGCCACCTCACTGATCGTTCCCACGCTCCCGCGTGGGAACGAAGCCCGGGACGCTCTGCGTCCCAAAGCGTGACGCAGAGCGTCACAGGAGGCATTCCCACGCAGAGCGTGGGAACGATCAGTCGGAGGGGAGCAGATCAAACCTTCTTGTACAGCTGGCTGCCTTCCTGCTTGAACCGCTCGGCCTGTTCGGCCATGCCTTGGGCGACGTCCACGTCGACCGTATCGATCCGTTGGTTGGCCGCGTACTCGCGGACTTCCTGGGTGATTTTCATCGAGCAGAACTTCGGCCCGCACATGGAACAGAAGTGCGCGACCTTGGCCGAATCCTTCGGCAGGGTTTCATCGTGATACGAACGAGCGGTGTCAGGATCCAGGCCGAGGTTGAACTGGTCCTCCCAACGGAATTCGAAACGCGCCTTGCTCAAGGCATTGTCACGAATCTGCGCACCCGGATGCCCCTTCGCCAGATCGGCGGCATGCGCGGCGATCTTGTAGGTGATGATCCCGGTCTTGACGTCATCCTTGTTCGGCAGGCCCAGGTGCTCCTTGGGCGTTACGTAGCAGAGCATGGCGCAACCGAACCAGCCGATCATCGCCGCGCCGATGCCGGACGTGATGTGGTCGTAGCCCGGCGCGATGTCGGTGGTCAGCGGGCCAAGGGTGTAGAACGGCGCCTCGTCGCAGCACTCCAGCTGCTTGTCCATGTTTTCCTTGATCAACTGCATCGGCACGTGGCCCGGGCCTTCGATCATGCACTGCACGTCGTGCTTCCAGGCGATCTTGGTCAGCTCGCCCAGGGTTTCCAGCTCGCCGAACTGCGCTTCGTCGTTGGCGTCGGCAATCGAACCCGGACGCAGGCCGTCGCCCAGCGAGAAGCTGACGTCGTAGGCCTTCATGATTTCGCAGATTTCTTCGAAGTGGGTGTAGAGGAAGTTTTCCTTGTGATGCGCCAGGCACCACTTGGCCATGATCGAACCGCCACGGGAAACGATGCCGGTGACGCGTTTGGCGGTCAGCGGCACGTAGCGCAGCAGGACGCCGGCGTGGATGGTGAAGTAGTCCACACCCTGCTCCGCCTGCTCGATCAGCGTGTCGCGGAACAGCTCCCAGGTCAGGTCTTCGGCCACGCCGTTGACCTTCTCCAGCGCCTGGTAGATCGGCACGGTGCCGATCGGTACCGGCGAGTTGCGAATGATCCACTCACGGGTTTCGTGAATGTGCTTGCCGGTGGACAGGTCCATGACCGTGTCCGAACCCCAGCGAATGCCCCAGGTCAGTTTCGCCACTTCTTCTTCGATGGACGAACCCAGGGCGCTGTTGCCGATGTTGCCGTTGATCTTCACCAGGAAGTTACGGCCGATGATCATCGGTTCCAGTTCGGTGTGGTTGATGTTGGCCGGAATGATCGCGCGACCGCGGGCGATTTCTTCACGGACGAATTCGGCGGTGATTTCCTTGGGGATGCTCGCGCCGAAACTGTGGCCGGCGTGTTGCTGCTTCAACAGGCCGGCAGCGCGGGCCTCTTGCAGCTTCATGTTTTCGCGGATGGCGACGTATTCCATCTCGGCGGTGATGATGCCCTTGCGCGCATAGTGCATCTGGCTGACGTTGGCGCCCGCACGGGCACGACGCGGATTGTTGACGTGAGCGAAACGCAGCTTGGTCAGTTCCGGATCGGCCAGACGCTCCTGGCCGAAGTTCGAGCTCAAGCCACTCAGACGTTCGGTGTCGCCACGGTCGTCGATCCATGCCGAACGGACATCGGCCAGGCCTTTGCGCACGTCGATCACCACGTTCGGATCGGTGTACGGGCCCGAGGTGTCGTAGACGGTCACCGGGGCGTTGATCTCGCCGCCGAAGTCGGTCGGCGTCACATCGAGGGTGATTTCGCGCATCGGCACGCGGATATCCGGGCGGGAGCCCTGAACGTAGACTTTCTGCGAACGGGTGAACGGTTGAACCGACTGCTCATCGACCTTGGCCGATTCACTCAGGTTGATCGCGCTCTTTGATTTTGTGGTCATCACGGGCTCTCCAGACAGCATCCAGGCAGTGGATTGTCGGGGCAGAACCTGAAAGGCACGGACGCACCATGACTGGTGCTGTGCATCGTCGCAGTCGTTCGATTGTCGAACAATTTCCCGGACGAAGCACAAGAGGACTCGCCGGGTGACGAGAAATCTTGTTCCCTACGCAGGCGCTAACCTGATCAGGTTCAACGGGATCCGAAATTATTCGATCTCAGCCTCATAGCAAGGCACCCCGACAAGAACCCGGCCAGTCTAGACACAACTGGCAAAGAACACCAACTCCATGATGATGAATGGCGCAATTGCAGGATTGTTGCCGTTCATCGGCGCAACTACACTCGCTACGCCATCGTGCACATTGACGCTGCACGTGCCGCGCCTTAGCCTTGGCGCTCAAATTACTTGTGTAATATTAATTCTAGGGAACGCCTATGCTGCGCAAACTTTCACTGGCCCTGGCCGTGTCTTGTGCGTCCAATGGAATGGCTTGGGCAGCAGAAGCGCCCTTATCCACCAAAACCGACCTGGTCAGCGTCTACCAGGAAGCAGTGGACAACAACGCCGACCTCGCCGCCGCCGTCGCCCAATATGGCGCCCAGAAAGAAGTCGTGCCCCAGGCCCGCGCCGGGTTGCTGCCCAACCTGTCGGGTGGTGCAGCCGTCACCAGCGTTCGCACCGCCATCGACCAGCCTGCCGCCACTGCCAACCGCGATGCCCACTCGTATCAGGCGACCCTGGCGCAGCCCCTGTTCCGTGCCGATCGCTGGTTCCAGTTCCAGGCAGCCAAGGATGTGAACGAACAGGCGGCCCTGCAATTGTCGGCCACCCAACAGAACCTGATCCTGCAGACGGCAGACAGCTACTTCAATGTGCTGCGCAGCCAGGACAACCTGGCCTCGACCAAGGCCGAGGAAGCCGCGTTCAAGCGCCAGCTCGATCAGTCCAACGAGCGCTTCGACGTCGGCCTTTCGGACAAGACCGACGTGCTGAACTCCCAAGCCAGCTACGACACCGCACGGGCCAACCGCATCGTCGCGCAGCGTCAGGTCGATGATGCTTTCCAGGCGCTGGTCACCCTGACCAACCGCGAGTACAAGTCGATCCAGGGCATCAGCCACAACCTGCCGATCTTGCCGCCGACGCCTAACGACGCCAAGGCGTGGGTCGAAACAGCGGCCAAGCAGAACCTCAATCTCCTGGCCAGCAACTACGCCGTCAGCGCCGCCGAACAAACCCTCAAGCAACGCAAGGCCGGGCATGCACCGACCATCGATGCAGTGGCCAAGTATGAGAAAGGCGACAACGATGCGCTGGGCTTCAGTAACCCGAGCGCCTTCGGCCAGCCGTATGGTGGCAACGTCGAGCAAACCTCGATCGGCCTGCAACTGAACATCCCGATCTACAGCGGCGGGTTGATCAACTCCCAGGTACGCCAGTCCTACGCGCAACTGGACCAGACCGAGCAACAGCGTGAATCCCTGCGTCGGCAGATCGTCCAGAACACCCGTGACCTGCACCGTGCGGTGAACACTGACGTCGAGCAGGTCCAGGCGCGCAAACAGTCGATCATCTCCAACCAGAGCGCGCTGGAAGCGACCGAAATCGGCTATCAGGTGGGTACGCGAAACATCGTCGACGTATCGGATGCACAGCGCCAGCTGTACAGCTCGGTTCGCGACTACAACAACACCCGCTACGACTACATCCTCGACAACCTGCGCTTGAAGCAGCAGGCCGGGACATTGAATCCGGGAGATTTGCAGGACCTGGCGCGCTGGCTCAAACCCGACTACAACCCGGACAAGGACTTCCTGCCACCGGATCTGGCCAAGGCAGCTGCGGAACAGCTCAAGGCCCGCCCGGGCCAATAAACTTGTAGGAGCCAGGCTTGCCGGCGAAGGCGCCTTTGAAATCGCCTTCGCCGGCAAGCCTGGCTCCTGCGGGTTCAGCGATCGATCAACCGCCCCAACCCATCCAGCAGTCGCTGCAATGCGCCCTGATTGGTGCGCATCACCTTCAAACCCGCCTGCGCCATGCGCTGCGCATCCCGCGGCAACTCGAACAGACGCTGCACCGCCAACGCCAGCCCTTCGGCATCCTCCACTTCCTGTAACGCCCCGGCATTGCGTAGCTGCGCGGCGATTTCCAGGAAATTGAACAGGTGCGGACCACTGAGCACCGGTTTGGCCAGCGCCGCCGGCTCCAGCAGGTTATGCCCGCCGTTGGGCACCAGGCTGCCGCCGACAAAAGCGCTATCGGCCAAGGCATAGAGAAACAACAGTTCGCCCATGGTGTCGCCCAGCAGCACCGAAGTGCCGGCAGTGACCGGCTCACCGCCGGAACGCCGGACTGTGGCAAAACCCTGTTGCCGGCACAGTTCGAACACTGGATTGAAGCGCTCCGGATGGCGCGGCACCAGAATCAGCAAGGCATCGGGATGACTGGCCAGCAACTGGCGATGGGCAGCCAGTACCACCTCGTCTTCACCATCATGGGTGCTGGCGGCGATCCATACCGGACGCTCCTGCGCCTGCCATTGTTCGCGCAAATCGGCAGCACGCTGCAGCAGCTGCGGGTCGATGGTCAGGTCAAACTTGATCGAACCCGTGACCTCGACAGTTTCGGGCCGGGCACCCAACTCACGAAAACGCTGGGCTTCAGCCTCGGTCTGCACCGCGAACAAACTCATTTCGGCCAACATCGGCCCGGTCAATCTGGCAAAGCGGCCATACCCCCTGGCCGAACGCTCGGACAATCGCGCATTGGCCAGGGCCACGGGAATCCCGCGCCTGGCGCATTGGTGGATATGATTGGGCCACAGCTCGGTTTCCATGATCACCGCCAGTTGTGGCCGGACTCGATCAAGAAAACGCTTGGCCGCGCACGGCAAGTCGTAGGGCAAATAGCAGTGCTGGATGCGCGGCTCATTGGCGAACATCGCCTGGATACGCTCCGAACCGGTCGGGGTCATGCACGTCACGGTGATCGGCAACTGCGGGTAGCGTTGCAGCAGGGCACGAATCATCGGTGCGGCAGCAATGCTTTCACCCACGGACACCGCGTGCACCCATAAGCCGCCTGGCTTCATCGTCGGCATCCCCCAGGAGAAACGCTCGCCGATGCGCCTGGCATAGGCCGGCGCCTTGCGCGCCCGCAGCCACAGCCGAATCGCCACCAATGGCAGCCCCAGGTAAAACAGCACGGTGTAAAGGGTTCTATTCATGGCCGCGGAGTTTATCGGTTTTTTCGCCGATCGCCTGCAAATGCACGGCAAATCGTTCCGCCAGCCAACGGGCCGCCGGCCCCAGCGGTTCATCGCGACGCCACACCAGTTCCACCACCAGCGCCGGCGGTGTCCACTCGCTGACCAGCTCCACCATCTGGCCATGATAAGTGGGGTACTGCACCACATGCCTGGGCAACCAGGCCCAGCCGAGACCGCGCACTAACCATTCGGCCATCACATAGAAACTGTCGGCCCGCCAGACTTGCGGACTGGCCGGCTCACTGCCGGGATAGACGCTGGACTGCGTCGACATCAGCAATTGACGATGCTGTGCCAGTTGCTGGCAATTGACTTGCGCAGGTTTTGCCAACGGATGGTCGACACCGCACACGGTGACCATTTCAACGCTGCCGAGCACCCGCCGCTCCAACGCTTCGGGGATCTGGTCGTGGAAAAACAGCAAGCCCAGATCGGCACGGCGCTCCACCAGCTTGCGCGCGACCTCGCCCTGGGCGGCACTGGTCAATTGCACTTCCAGGCTGGGGAATCGCTCGGCCAGGGCTTCGAAACTTTCGATGATCGGCTGGTACGGCATGGCTTCGTCCTGAGCCAGACGCAGGCGAGCCTCCTGCCCGCGCATCATCGCCAGCGCCCGGCCATTGAGACGCTCGCATTGACGCAGGACCTCACGCGCTTCTTCGAGCAGGGCGTTGCCAGCCTCTGTCAGTTTGGGTTGCCGGCCGCTGCTGCGGTCGAACAGGCTGACGCCCAGGTCCTCCTCCAGCAATGCAATCGCACTGCTGACCGCCGATTGCGCCTTGCGCTGGTCTCGTGCCACGGCAGAAAACGAACGTTGCTCCGCTACGCTGACGAATAAACGCAACTGCTCCAGATTCCACTGCATGTCCATGAGTCAACCCATCTTGAAAACAGATAGGTAATGACTTTACCGCATCTGGAGGATCTCTAGAATGCCGACCTCAGAAAGCAACACTTCACACGAGGATCGAACCATGACCGCTTACTACTACCTGGCCATAGCCATCTGCGCCGAAGTGATTGCCACTGTATCGATGAAAGCAGTCAAGGGTTTCAGCACCCCGTTGCCGCTGATGCTGGTCATCGCCGGGTACGGCATCGCGTTCTGGATGCTGACCCTGGTGGTACGCAGCGTGCCGGTCGGCGTCGCCTACGCGGTATGGGCCGGCATGGGCATCGTGATGGTCAGCGTCGCGGCCCTGTTTATCTACGGGCAGAAGCTGGATGTGCCGGCGATGATGGGAATGGCGTTGATTGTTCTGGGCGTCGTGGTCATCCAGCTGTTTTCCAAAACCGCAGGGCACTGACGGTTCAAGCCCGATCAACTGTGGGAGCGAGCCTGCTCGCGAAAGCGGTGCGTCAGACAACATCGATGTCGACCGCCATGCCCTTTTCGCGAGCAGGCTCGCTCCCACAGGATTTGTACCCACCAGCAAATCCGCTCCTCATTGAGTCTGTATACTGCGCCCTCGTCTTGAATTTTGAGGTCGCTGCATGCCATCCGTTATTTCCACCGACGTTCTGATTGTCGGCGCTGGTGTCGCCGGCCTCTGGCTGAATGCGCGCCTGCGCCGCCAGGGGTTTTCGACCGTGCTGGTGGAAAATGCCAGCCTGGGTGGCGGGCAGAGCGTCAAGTCCCAGGGGATCATTCACGGCGGCGCCAAATATGCGTTGCATGGCGCCCTGACCGGCGCTTCGGAAGCCATCGCCGACATGCCGCGGCGCTGGCGCGAGGCCCTGGCCGGTGACGGCGAACTGGACCTGTCCGGCGTGCGCCTGCTGTCCGAAGCCCACTATCTGTGGTCCCCTGGCACCCTCGCGGGCAATCTGACCAGTTTCTTCGCCAGCAAAGCCGTGCGCGGTCGGGTCGATCAGGTCAAGGGCGACCAGCTGCCGCCCGCTCTTCAGGACAAGCGCTTCAAGGGCAAGGTCTATCGCCTGGCCGAACTGGTGATCGACGTACCGAGCCTGATCCAGCGCCTGGCCGACCTGGCAGGCGACGGTTTGCTCGCCGGCCAGAAAATCGAGCCGCTGCTGGAGGATGGCAGCCTGGTCGGCCTGAAGGTTGACGAGCGCGAGATACGCGCCCAGCGCATTGTCTTGAGCGCCGGCGCCGGGACCGCGGCTCTGCTTGAAGCATTGGGTCTGAGCCAGCCGGCCATGCAACGCCGCCCCTTGCACATGATCATCGCCAAAGGCCCCGGCCTGAAACCGCTGTACGCCCACTGCCTGGGTGGCGGCACCAAACCGCGCATCACCGTGACCACTCACCCGGCCGCCGATGGTCAATGGGTCTGGTACCTGGGCGGTGATATCGCCGAATCCGAAGGCGTGGCTCGCGAACCGGCCGAACAGATCGCCACCGCCCGCAAGGAACTTGGCCAGTTGCTGCCCTGGATTGACCTCGGCGCAGTGCAGTGGGCAACCCTTCGCGTTGATCGCGCCGAGCCGCTGCAATCGGGACTGACCCGCCCCGACAACGCATTTCTCGCCGATGAAGGCCGGTTGCTGGTGGGCTGGCCAACCAAACTGGCGCTGGCACCGGACTTCGCCGACAGGGTGATCGCCAGCCTGGCCCGCGACGGCATTCAACCGGGCCCTGCAACGCCGCTGCCGCCCCTGCCCAAACCGCCGATGGGCGTACCGGCCTGGGAGCAACTGCTGCCATGAGCCAACCAACCCTGCACAATCTGCATCGCCCCTTGGGCAGCACCGGCCTGCTGGTTTCTCCGCTGGGCCTGGGCACGGTGAAACTTGGCCGCGATCAAGGGGTGAAGTACCCCAGCGGCTTCCAGATCCCCGATGACGATGACGCGCGCCGCCTGCTCAAGCTCACCCGCGACCTGGGCATCAATCTGATCGACACCGCGCCTGCCTATGGCCGCAGCGAAGAACGTCTCGGCCCGCTCCTGCGTGGACAGCGCCAGGATTGGGTGATTGTCAGCAAGGTTGGCGAAGAGTTCGCCGACGGCCTGTCCCGTCACGACTTTACGGCCGCGCACACGCGGTTTTCCATCGAGCGCAGCCTGCAACGCCTTGAGACGGACTTTATCGATCTGGTGCTGGTGCACTCCGACGGCAACGACCTGACCATCCTCAATGACTGCGAAGTCTATGCAACCCTGGCCGCACTCAAGGCCGAAGGCAAGATTCGCGGCTTCGGCTTTTCCGGCAAAACAGTCGAGGGTGGTTTGAAAGCGCTGGAGCAGGGCGATTGCGCCATGGTGACCTACAATCTGAACGAGCAAAGCGAGAAGCCCGTCATTGACTACGCTGCTGCTCACGGCAAAGCCATTCTGGTGAAAAAAGCCCTTGCCAGCGGTCACGCGTGCCTGAGCCCGGGGGTGGATCCGGTGCGCGCCAGTTTCGAGCTTTTGTTTGAACAACCGGGTGTCGCCAGTGCTATTGTCGGGACCATCAATCCGCTGCACCTCGCCCATAACGTCGCGACCGTTGCCCAGGTCCTACGTAGCAACTGACGCCGCCAAAACGCGGCCTTAAGCAGGAGCCGACATGCCGCGTACGCTCATCAGAAAGAACCCGAGCAACTTCAAGACCCTGCCATTGTTCGTCGAAGCGACTCCCGAAGGCCTGAGTTATCAGAGCGTGGGCAGGCCGCTCAACTTCTCCCAGATCCTGCAACGGCGCCGTCCGGTGACCGTCGCCAACCCCGAGCGATTTGCCCTGGAGTTGGCCAACCTCGGGGTTTCGGTGCGCCTGACACTGCATTGGCAGAATCGCGATTACTGGGTGCTGGTACGGCAGCGCCGGCAGGACCGTGGCGACGTGGTGCTCAAGCTGATTTCAGGCTACGTGCCGGCCCATGAACTGAACCTGCCGCTGCATACAGCGACGCAGGAGATTGCCGAGGAGTGCCTGCTGGAAACCCCGGAAGGCTGGCTCGGTGGGCGCTTCAACGACACCTGGTTACCTGCGCCCTACGCTTCGGCCCTGCATTATCGCGAGGCCTTGCCCTTTCGCCTGACGCCATTGTCCGGCTCTGCCCGGCCGGTGCGTTGCGCCAACTTGCCGCTGATCGAACGGCCTCAGGCCTACGTGCACTTGCCTACGGCATCGCTGCAACTGATCTACGACCTGCGCCTGGACGTTCCGAAGGAAGCCAAGTCCCTGAGCCTGTTTCACGTCGACGAACGGTTGGAGGGCGATCAACTGGTGGCACGCCTGGACCGCAAGCGCCCCGATCTGTACCTGATGCCCTTGAAGGACGGTCAACCACAGGCCGAGCTCTACACCTTGAAAAAGGACCACCTGTATCCGGCCAGCACGCGCGGGCTGTTCCTGGCCGAAAGCTTCGCCCGGCAGGAGGGCTGGCTGGTGAAGGATGAGCGGATTCGCTGGAAGGATTGGGTAAGCCAGCAGGGCTTGACCCCACCGGCGAAAGATTCGGGACTGACGCGACTGCAAGGCAAGGCCCGGCAATTGCTGAAGAAGATCGTGCCGAGCAGGGCTGCACGCCCTTGATCGTTCCCATGCTTTGCGTGGGAACGCAGCCCGGGACGCTCCGCGTCCCTTTGAAGCCGAACGCGGAGCGTCCGTAGAGGCGCTCCCACGCGGAGCGTGGGAGCGATCAGCGCATCACTCGGATTTACGGATTTTCTCGACAATCGCGGTTGTCGAGCTGTTTTCCACCAGGCCCAACACTTTGACCGTCCCGCCGTAGGCCTTCACGATGTCCGCGCCGACGACCTGATCAATCCCGTAATCTCCGCCCTTGACCAGCACGTCCGGTTTGACCTCGCGCAGCAGGTTTTCCGGTGTGCCTTCAGGGAAGCTGATCACCCAATCCACGGCACCCAGTCCGGCCAGTACGGCCATGCGCCGGTCAACACTGTTGATCGGCCGTCCTGGCCCTTTCAGGCGACTGACCGAGGCATCGTCGTTGATCGCCACGATCAGGCGATCGCCCTGCGCCCTGGCCTGTTCCAGGTAGGTCACATGGCCGGCGTGCAGAATGTCGAAGCAGCCATTGGTGAAGACGATCTTCTCGTTGTGCGCACGCGCATCATCGACCGCCAGCAACAGTTGTTCGAGCCCCAGCACACCACGCTCCGAACCCTCTTCACGCTGGATGGCACGGCGCAGTTCCGGCGCACTGATGGCAGCCGTACCGAGTTTGCCGACCACGATACCCGCCGCCAGGTTGGCCAGGCCCACCGCGTGAGGCAGCTCCTCGCCAGCGGCGATTGCCGCCGCCAGGGTGGAAATCACCGTGTCGCCGGCACCGGTCACGTCGAACACTTCGCGGGCACGAGCTGGCAGGTGCAGCGCCGGATGATCCGGGCGCAGCAACGTCATGCCGTGCTCGCCACGGGTCACCAGCAAGGCGCCCAGATCAAGGTCGTGCATCAACTGCGCACCCTTGCTCACCAATTCGTGTTCATCGGCGCATTTACCGACGATGGTTTCGAACTCACTGAGGTTCGGCGTGATCAGGCTCGCACCGCGGTAGATCGAAAAATCCTTGCCCTTGGGGTCGGCCAATACCGGAATGCCACGGGCGCGGGCGGCCTGGATCAGCACCTGGTGATTTCTCAGCGCACCCTTGCCGTAGTCCGACAGCACCAGCACCTTGATGCCTTCGAGCAATTCGTCGACCTGCACCGACAAGGCCAGCGCGTCCGTGGCGAACGGTTCTTCGAAGTCGATACGCAGCAATTGCTGGTGACGGCTCATCACCCGCAGCTTGACGATGGTTGGCTGATGGGCAATACGCTGGAACAACGCCCGTACGCCGGCGCCCTTGAGGCTGTTGGCCAGGCTGTCGGCGGCCTCGTCGTCACCGGTTACACCGACCAATGAGGCCGGGGCGCCAAGGGCGGCAATGTTGAGCGCAACGTTGGCGGCACCGCCCGGGCGGTCCTCGATGTGATCGACCTTGACGACGGGTACTGGCGCCTCAGGAGAAATCCGTGAGGTACCACCATGCCAATAACGGTCGAGCATGACATCGCCGACCACCAAGACAGGGGCTTGATCGAATCGCGGCATGGACAACTTCATGGAGCAACCCACATACAAAATGAACAGGGGCGCGATATTAACACAGGGCAGGCTTATGCTTGTGTGGCGGCTGCAACGGGATGATTCGCCGAGCCAATTGCTTATTTTTTGAGCAAAGCGTCCGTCAAGCGCCGACACGCCTGGGCCATTTCCAACGCCTGCGTATCAATTTCGCACTCCGGGCTCAGCGGCGCTTCGTAGGGGCTGTCGATGCCCGTGAAACTCTTCAGCCGCCCCTGCCGGGCAGCCAGATACAGGCCCTTGGGGTCACGCCGCTCGCATACATCAAACGGCGTACTCACATACACCTCGATGAATTCACCCTCTGCAAACAGGGCGCGCGCCGCGTCACGATCACTCCTGAACGGCGAGATCGCCGCAACAATCACGATCAGCCCCGCATCAACCATCAACCGCGCAACTTCGGCCATGCGCCGGATGTTTTCCCGGCGACTCTCAGGGTCCATGCCCAAATCGCGGCAAAGACCGGCACGCAGGTTATCTCCATCAAGCACGAACGTGTGCAACCCGCGCTGGTTCAATTGCAACTCCAGCGCATTGGCCAAAGTCGACTTGCCCGCCCCGGACAACCCGGTCAACCATAGACAACGAGGTCGCTGCGACTTGAGCACAGCCCGGTCGGCGCTCGACAGCGTTAACGCATAAGGGCTGATCCCTGATACCGGCATCGACACCATTTCATTCATAGCCGAGCAGCTCATAGTCGCGCTGGTACGCGCGGCGTACGAGCCGGCGGGTACGTACAGAACAGAATTCCCGGGCCGGGATCGGATGACGTTGCCGCGAGCCGTTGACGTGTGGCAATGACACCTCATGCCCCAACGCTTGGCAAACCAGCCGGAAATCCCGTTCCAGGTGTTCCTGATAACCGATGAAGTCCATTGCCAGGTGACCGAACGAGTCGGTAAGGAAGTCCGTCTGTGCAGCGAAGTGCAGTTGTCGCTGGATGGTTTCGGGGTGCAGCCAGCGTGCAACGAAATCGTCGAAATCGCGGTACTGGCTGACCAGCTTCTGCGCCGGCTGATCGCGCCGGCTCATGGCATTGCCGCGCAGATAAGAGTAGGCCGAGTACGCTCTCTCCAGAGGATCGCGGACAAAGGCAAACTTGTAGCTGTTGGCAAACTGCTCGGGAAACTGCTGTTCGTACCAGTACAAAGGCAAGTGACCCGGCGTCCAGCCTTCGAACAACGCAACACAAACACTGCTGCCGGCGCATTTCGGAACGTGGATGAACAGACAGGAATGCTGCGTGAAATTTTCCGGGTAACGCAGATTGGCCGACATCGATTTGTTCACGACCTGGCGATCCACGACCGACAGGCGCCCCAGAAGGAATTGGCGTTGTGGTTTGGGTAACAGCTTCCAGAGATAGCGTTGCAACATTCCAGCACCCGCGCGAAAAGGATGGCCTCTTCGACTGACGTCAAAATTCGTTCAGGAACCTTAACAGCCGCGTTGCTGAGATTTATTCAGGTTTGGTCAAGAACCGTAAGGATCTGGATACAATTCCCCCGGACGCCTTGCACGCCGGGAGTACAGCAGGGTGGGCCCGGCCCACCCTGTTGTCGGGGTCAGGCGATGTCTTCAGCCGGCGTGTCCAGGCCCATCGCATGCAGACGTGCGTAGTAGCCATTGTGTGCCAGCAGTTGCGCATGGGTGCCACGTTCGACGATCTGCCCCTGATCCATCACCAGAATCAGGTCGGCCTTCTCGATGGTCGACAAGCGGTGGGCGATGACCAGCGTGGTTCGGCCTTTCATGACCTGATCCAGCGCCGCCTGAATGTGGCGCTCGGATTCGGTATCGAGTGCCGAGGTCGCCTCATCGAGAATCAGCAGCGGTGCGTTCTTCAACAGAGCCCGTGCGATGGCCAGGCGCTGACGCTGCCCGCCGGACAGCAACACGCCATTTTCACCGACCAGGGTATCCAGGCCGTCGGGCATCTGCGAAATGAAATCCATCGCAAAGGCATCCCTGGCGGCCTTTTCGATGTCGGCACGCGGTGCGCCCGCCAGGTCACCGTAGGCGATGTTGTTGGCAATGGTGTCGTTGAACAGGGTCACATGCTGGGTGACCTGGGCCACGTGCCGGCGCAGATTGCGCAGACGGTAGTCTTCGATCTCGACGTCATCGAGCAGAATGTCACCGATGTCGTGATGATAGAAACGCGGAATCAGGCTGGCGAGCGTCGATTTGCCACTGCCGGAGCGACCAACCAGCGCAATCATCTGCCCTGGCGACGCTGTGAAGCTGATGTTCTTCAGCACTTCACGTTCGGTCCCCGGATAGGTGAAGCTCAGATTGCGCACTTCCAGATGACCATTGATGCGGTCGCGCTCGATCGTGCCATTGTCGACTTCAGGCTCGACGTCCAGTTGCTCGAAAATGCTTTCGGCCCCTGCGACACCCCTCTGAATGGTCGAACTGACTTCCGACAGCTGGCGGATCGGCTTTGGCAGCAGGCCGGCGGCGGTAATGTAAGCCACCAGATCACCGGCGGTAGCGTCGCCACGCAGGAACAACACCAGGAACATCAGCGCCGCCATGGCGGTGTAAATCACCAATTGCAGCATGGGCGTATAGACAGCCCCGGTCTTGGTCATGCGCAATTGCTTGTCGGTATTGCTCTGACTCGCCGCGGCAAAACGATTCTCTTCGTAGGTTTCACCGCCGAAGCTGCGCACCACGCGATAGCCCTGAATGGTTTCGGAGGCCACGTGGGTCACGTCGCCCATGGCCACCTGGATTTTCTTGCTTTGCTTGCGGAATTTCTTGCTGGAATTACCCACCATGAGTGCGATCAGCGGCAGGATAGCCAGCATCACAATGGTCAGTTTCCAGTTCATCCATACCAGATAGCCAAACAGGAAAACCACTGTCAGACCTTCACGAATAACCACTTTGATGGCATCGGTGGCGGCACCGGTCACCATGGTGACGTTGAACGTGATGCGCGAAATCAAATGCCCGGAGTTGTGGGTATCGAAATAGCGGTTGGGCAGAACCAGCAACTTGTTGAACAGCATGACGCGCAGGTCATGCACCAACCCCAGCGAAACCTTCGCCAGGTAGTAGTTGCCAAGAAACGAGCCCAGGCCTTGCCACGCTGCGATCAGGATGATCAGCAATGGAACGGCCATCAATAATTGCAAGTCCTTGAGGTAAGGAACATTGGGAAACAGTGCTGCTTCCGGATTACTCAGGCCGTCGACGAAATATTTAAGAACGCCTGCCAGCATTGGCTGAGTGGAGGCAAAGATCACGAAGCCCACGATACTCAGCAGGAAGAGACCGGCGTAGGGTTTCACATACCCCAACAGCCGCAGATAAATCTTCATGCTGGAATCCTGTTCCGCTTTGGGCGGTGCGTCACTCATCGTAGAGCTCACTGGTTAGGAAGACGGGAAATTTTATCACAGGCATCGGGCTTGACCCGCGCCCATACCAAAACACTGGCCAACCCTAATGGCAACCAGCTGATGAACCACTCGGCTCTTGGCGTCCCGGTCAGGCTGGCGGCATCGAACTGCATCGCCAGGGTCGAGAACACCCAGATGCCGATGACGCCCCTGGCATAGAAGGTTTCACGAACTTTCCAGGCCTGGAACAGCGCCGCGAACCAGATCGCACACCACAATACCAGCCCAGGCAGGCCGAGCTCGATGGCAATGTGGGTGAACAAATTATGTGCATGATCAAAATACTGACCGGATGCGAACACTTTGTAATCACCGCCCAGCCCGAGGCCGCACCAGGGATGCTCGGCAATCATTTGCAGGCTGGCCGCGAGGATCTGCGGACGATATGACACGCCACGGGCCATGACCAAGGGTTCGAAAAACAGGAAAGCCAGCGTGGCGATGATCAATGCAGCCGCAGCGACTACACGGCTACGGCGGTCATTGCACCAGATCGGCATGGCCAGCAGTGTCAGAAACAACGCCAAGGCAGCACCACGACTCTGGCTGAGCAGCACAAAGACGACGAGCACTGCCAGCGCGACGGCCCAGTTGATCTGGATCTTGCCGGTGCTCGGCGCCCAAAGGGCCAGCCACACAGCGGCGACACCAATGACATAGCCCCCCAGAATCGGATGAGACAGTTCTCCCAACCCCTCCAGGCGTGCGCTCAAGCCGTTGCCGCTCACGCCATAAAACTTGACGATGGCCACCACGGCAGTCACTGCAAGACCAAATCCTCCCCACTGCATGATGCGAATCACGCGCTCGGTGCGGCCGTTGGCAAAAACCGGAAAAAACAGCAGAAACACCACAATGTAGAGCAATCGCTTGCTTTCACGGCTTATGTCACTGGCGTTTGTCCATGTAAGGCTGATCAACGACCAGATCAGGAGACCGAGCATCGGCAGATAGACCCAGCGTTGTTCATGGAACAACTCCCGGAGCCGGGCGCGTGCCGACCAGGTGAAAATCATGGCGGGCAACCAGAGAAATGCGACCAGGCCCTGCTGATAAATCTTGTTGGTGGGTGCGATGGCGATCGCCAATAAAAACCACAAAAGGCCTATCGACATCCAGACTTGCGCCCAACGTGTTTCTTGCATCAAATTGCTCCTGAGTTCGTTCTCCCACCCAAAGCGGCATGGTGAAAGCTGAAACTTTTCGGCATCATTGCCCGCCAAAGTGCTCCGTCTTCCCAACAAGGCTTCCTACGATGCAATGCTCCCGGCTGCCACAAGCGGCTTTAAAAAATCTGATTGGCGGTGCCAAGGTACTGGAGGCCGACAGCTTCGGGCCGAAAGTCTACCTGTTGCAGAATGGGAATATTCTGAAACTATTCCGCCGCAAGCGTTTTTTTTCATCGGCATTGTTTCGTCCCTATTCGAAACGCTTCATCGACAATGCTCTGGAGCTTGAAAAACTCGGCGTGCCGACCTTGCAGGTCCTGCAATACTACCGACTGGAGTCCCCGGGCATGACGGCGGTGCTTTACCAGCCGTTACCTGGAGAAACGTTGCGCCAGATCGCCGGCAAGGAGGGATTTACCTGGCCGCAGGCGCTGCCAGACCTGGCCGGACTGATTCGCAATCTTCATCAATCGGGGATCTACTTCCGATCGTTGCACTTGGGCAACATCGTCGTGACGCCCGATAACCGCATGGGCCTCATTGATGTAGCCGACATGCGTTTCCTGCGCGGGCCGCTGCCCCGTCACCTGATCAAGCGCAACCTGCAGCATTTTGCCCGCTATATTGCACGCGAGAACCTGAACGAGAGCTTTCCGATGCAAGCGCTCGAACAGGCCGTCTTGCCATCAAGCGAGTAGATTTCGGGCGGTCCGGCTGAACTCCAGCCAGGCTTGATCCGGCGCAAGAGCCTGATATTGCTCGGCTGCGACCTCTGCGGCAGAAACATTCAATGCCCGCACGATCGACTCGCGCCAGGCCGTTGCATCCTCGGCCGGAGCGTAAACACCGGCATCCCCCAACTGCTCGCGAAATACGTCCAGATCACTGGACAATACCGGTACACCGGCCATCACCGCTTCCTGCATGATCAACCCCAGGCCCTCACTCAGAGAGGGTATCGCGACCCAGTCGAATGCACGGTAGAGTTGCGCCGCATCGTTCAAATGGCCCGACAACAAGACCTTGCCATGCAATTGCGATTGATCGATGCGCATCTCAAGCTCGGCACGGGCCGCACCTTCACCCAGGATCACCAACTTCAGATCGGGCCGCGTTTGCAATGCTCCGGCAAAGGCATCGATCAAACAGGCAAAACCCTTGCCTGCCACCAGCCGACCGACCGCACCCAGTACCGGTGAATGATCCTGGGGCAACCCCAGGCGGGCACGAGCCTCGTTTCCGGGAAGCAGGGCAGAACGGAAAGCGGCAGGATCGTAGGCGCTACGTAATGTCAGCACCGGCATTTTCAGGTCTTCGCTCAACGAAGCCGCGAGCGTGTTGGATACCGCCACCAATGTCAGCCGGGAGGCCGGGAATCGTTGAAACAATGCCCGGTCTGCCGAATGAAGGCGCGTCGAACCATGAAAGATCACCACCGCACGAATAGCCGGCAATGCCTCAAGCGCTGGCAAAAGCGTGCGCGCTACACCCAGGCCGTCGAGCAACGCCACACGCGTATCACTGCCTTCAAGGGCTCTCTGGAACCTGGACTCCATCCAGGGCCGGGTGAACCGCCAGAAACCTCGCCCTTTCAACCGGGCAGAGGACAATCCCCATTCACGCACCTCACCGATGCTCACGCCGCACTCGGCAGCACTCCCCTGAAGCAGCCAGGTTTGAACCGGTACAGGGGGCGATACCTGAGACAGGATGAGTTGATGCACCTTGTGAGTTGAGGCGAACGCGGCACCGCTGGCCCACATGACATTAAGAATACTCATGGGGTGAAAGGCCAAGGCGTGGCGCTCTCGAAAGCGGTTTCCCGCAGACCCAGCCGGTCAACACAGGTGACTACCAGGGTGATGTCACTTTCGTGGAAAAATTGCACCGAAGTCTCAATAGAATATAAGTCGCGAGCAATATCGATTGCTCTACCTTGCTTGTCAAATGCCCAATTTGAGTCGAACCTTTTCCAGCAGACTCAGCGGTGCACGCGCGCGCAATGCAGGCTCCAGTTCCTCGACGATACGCTGACCGATACGCGCAAAACTGAACTGGCTGGCCGCCAACTCGCGTCCATTGCGAGCGATGCGCTGCGCCAGTGCAGGGTCGCCGCGCAGCAGGGAGAGTTTCTCCTGTAGCTGGGCAATGCTGCGATAAAACACGATGTTGTGCATATCCTGCAGGCCCAGCGCCTGACTTTCCGCAGCACCCTGGTCATAGGCCAGTAATACGCAACCACAGGCCATGGCTTCGAAATTCTTGATCATGAACTCGCCCATGCCTACATCGGCACTGACGAAAAAGCGAATGCGGTTGAGCGTATCGCGGTATTCCTCTCCGGATTTTGTGCGGGTGACGACCAGCGGCTCGACGCTCGCCAACTCATCGAGCAGGGCCTTGCGCCCGCTGTAGGCGACACTGTTGGTACTGCCGACAAACGCCAGTTCGATGTCCCGTTCGCGCCCCTGATCCTCAAGCTGCGTCTGGTCGTAGCCCTTGGGAACGAACACCGCATCGAAGCCCTCGCCGCGCAGGCGCTCGGCGACGACAAAACCTGAGCTGATGACTCGAGCCCAAGGCAGACGACGGTAGTGCGCACTGAACTTGCCGGTGTATTTGCAAGGAATGTAGTTCTGGTAGGCGTCGTGCTCGAGAATCACGAGGTTGGGAATCGTGCGGATAAACGCAACCTGGCGGATCTCCTGCTTGAAGCGCAGGAAAAACACGATGCGGTCATAACGTGAAACATCGACTTCACGTCGGAAGTAGCTGCGCAGATTGCGTTGCTCCTTGCTGCTGAGCCATCGCAAATCGCACTCGCAATGAGCCGCTACGCCATCGTAGAGACGGTCCAGAATGGCCCGTTGATCTTTCTGTACCAGAAATAGAACTTTCATCGTCTTCCTTGCCGCAACAGGCAAACCGGGCGTACCTGAACCACCCGATTCAGGTCCGTAGCACTTTATAAATGCCAGAACAGCTCATGGCGACGCACAGCCTTGCGAAAAAACTCGTTTTCACCATAGGGCGAGCCGGACCGTCCTGCCAGCAGACGCTGCAATCCACGACGCATGCGCCGCTTGAACGGAGACCGGGGCTGCAAGTCGTGCATCATCGCCAATGCCATGGCCTTGTCACGCTGTTGCGCCGCACAAAGCAACAGACAATAAGGGTGCAGCGATTGCGCCGGATCGAACACAGGAGGAAGCGTCACACCGACGCCACTGTCACCCATCGGCCAGCGGTCGTTGTCATGCAGGTGATTGGCGTAACCCAGCAACGCGGGCTGTAACTCCAGCCCTTTCAAGGCTTCGAGAACCGCTGCTTGAGCACAGATATGATCCGGGTGCGGATCCAGGGTCGGGTGCGGAAGCACGATCACTTCAGGTTGCGCCCGCAACAGCAGCTCTCGCAGGTCGGCCAGCAGGTTGTTCCAGGTTGGCGCACCATCGCCATCGCCAGGCAGGGCAAACGGGTTCATCTGGCGAAACAGTCGGGTATCGCACAAGTCCGCTTCCCGCGAACCTACGGACACCGTGGGCGACGCTTGCATGGCTGCCAACTGCAGACAGAAGTAACCCAATTGCACGCACCGGGTTTCGGGCACCCCGGCCCAACGTGGCACGGCGATACTGTCCCAGGCCCGCAAACGGCCCTTGAGGCGTGCAGCTTCGACCTTGCCCAAGCCCATTTGCTGATAGTGCTCGGCTTCGATTTCACCCGCGGTCAGCGTGACGATCCATGCTTCATCCGCCTGGCTGTACAAGCCGTAGGCCGCCAGTTCCGCATCATCGGCATGGGGCGCGATGACCATGACCCGCCGGCGGCGGTAATCCGGATGTTCGAAGGCCCACAGCACCGGCTCACCGAGAAGCCGGCAAAAGCGTCCACGCAAGCGCAACTCCCCTCGCGACAACACCTGCGCCTGACCGCTGAGGTTCAGGTAACGCAGCCCGTTAACTCCGCGTTCGAAGGTTTGTCGGTCCGGCTGCTCGCCACCGGACAATTCGACCACAGGATCGAAAAAACGCCCCAGCCACGTGCTCTTGATCCGCAGTGCCAGCACCAGGGTCGCGTCTTCGACCAGCATGACCCCATCATCCAGTCGCAGGCGATCACCGTTGAGATGAACCTTGGGCTGCGGCGTGTAAGGAGGAAAGTTGTACTGGTAATCGTCTTTGGGCGAATAGAACAGGTGGTCGGCAAACCAGGCCTCGTGGGCAATCCAGCCCAGAACCGCCAACAGCAGCGGCAACCACCAGGCCAGCAGCACACCGCAAATCACCAACAGCACCAGCGCAATCAGCAGGCCGATACGTTTGTTGCGCCGGTGGCGCTTGAGCAGTTGCTGTTTGCGGCTCATGGGTTGGCTCATACGGTGTAGACCGGCACGGGGTTGCACCAGCGATCCTTGTACTCCCGGTCGGCGCGACCGAAAGAGAAACGCAAGGGTTTATCCAGTGCCCGGGCATGCTCCCAGGCACTTTGGGTATTGAGAAAACTCAGCACACTGCCGGGGCTGAATTCGCGGGTTTCAGGGTCGACGCCACCATTGATGTACTCGACGCTGATCCACTGCGGCGTCTCGACGCGGTACACCAGTTGAATCGCAATCGGTGCGTCGTTGAGGAAAATCACCGAACCGATCAGCAACTCGCGCAGCAACCCGATGACCTCGGCCATACGCTCGGCGCCGGTGGCGGGGAACCCCCAGCGACGCTGGAACAGATCGCAATAAATGGCTGCCAGTTCGCTGCTGGAGAAGTCCGAAACCGGTCGCACCACCCCGCCCGCCTCTTCCAGCAAGCGGAGTTCACGACGCTGGTTGTAGCGAAATTTCTTCGACAGTTCTTCAGGTGTGCGGGCCATGGCCAATTGCTCAGGCTGCAACTTGATGCCGGTGAATCGGCTTTCGTTCAGCGCCGACAGATAACGACCGCGATGACGCAGTGGAGCCTGGGCATCGGCAGCGGCGGGCAGGATGATCTCGGCATTGCCGAGGTCGAACAGGCCTTTTTTGCCACGACGCTTGAGCACGTCCTTGGACAACGCAAGGTCGCGCCCCCAGGTCGGGATCGCTGCTTTTACGTCGCCGTTTTGCTCCCAGGCCAGGTAACGCACCGGGATATCGGCCAACTGTGCCAGGCGCTCGACCACCATCGGGTGAGTCGCGACGCTGCCGCCATAACGCTGCCAGGTCTGGGCATAGGTCGAAGCATCGGCCAGCGACCAGCCACGTTCGCGCCAGCCTTGAAATCGGTTGAGCATCAGCCCCTCGGTGCCAGTTCGATAACGTGCGGCAGATGCCAGAAGGCATCACGTACCGCGCGGTCGGAGAATCGCTCGCGCAAGCGGTCAAGCATCAGCTCGGCACACTGGCGACGCTGCTGCTCATCCATCGCCGCCAGATGTTGCAGCCCTTGGGCCAGGTGTCCGGCGTCGCCCAGCGGAAACAGAATGCCCACGCCCTCGACCACTTCCTTCGCTCCACCACAGGCCGTGGCGAGCAATGGCACGCCGGCGGCCATGGCTTCGAGCAGCACCATGCCGAATGGTTCATGGTCGGAGCTCAAGGCAAACACATCGAAGGCGCGGAAATACCGCCGAGCCTCGGGCACCTGGCCGAGGAACAGGACGCGGTCGCCAATCCCCAGTTCACGAGCCTGGGCCTTGAGATCCTGCTCAAGCCGACCGCTGCCGAGAATCACCAACTGGCTGCTGGCCGGCAAGCCCGGCAGTGCAGCGGCAAACCCGTCCAGCAAAGTGGCCTGGTCCTTGTCCGGATGCAGCCGCCCGACGTTGCCGACAATCCAGGCATCCGGCGCCAGGCCCAGCGTTTCACGGGCCTCTCGGGCAGACACCTGGGTCTCTTGCAGCGTTTGCACGTCGATACGGTTATACAGCGTCTGAATCCGCGCAGCCGGCCACTTTGGCAGGCATTTGCGCATGTCGTCACGCACCGCATCGGAGACCCCGAGAAGGCTCAGTCGCTTGCGGAAAACATGAGCGAAGAGTTTGCGTGTGCCGCGCTTGTAATCATCAAACGCATGATGTACGCCAATCACCGGCAACGAGGTACCGAGCAAGGCGATGTAGATCGGCTTGAAGCGATGGGCGATGCAGAAACTGAAATTGCGTGAAGCGGCGATCTTGCGCAGATCGCCGATGGCGCCCAGCTTCAGGCCGCGAATGGCCTTGGAGCTGTACTCCATGAACAACACTTCATCGCTGGCGCAGCCCGCGGCGACTTCGGCGTCGGCAACCCCGGTCAGAAACACCGTGGTCACGCGATAACCGGTCCCCGCGAACAGGGTGGCGTACTGCCGGGCGCAGTCCAGAAACGGTCCGTCATAACCGTGGCAGAACTGCAGCACATGGCGCTCAGCCGAGCGTGTCATAGGCGTTCGCGCCCTCTTTGACCACCAGGATGTCTTCCATGATCAGATACTGTAGATCCGAACCGAAGAACATGTTCAAGGCGTCGGTCGGCGAACAGATCATCGGTTCGCCGCGGCGGTTGAGCGAGGTGTTGAGCGACACGCCGTTACCGGTCAGCTCTTCCAGTGCCTTCATCATGTCGTAGTAACGCGGGTTGTATTCGCGCTTGAGCACCTGGGCGCGGGAGGTGCCGTCTTCATGGACGACTTCCGGCACACGGGTTTTCCACTCTTCGGCCACTTCAAAAGTGAAGGTCATGAATGGCGCCGGGTGATCGATCTTGATCATCTGCGGTGCCACGGTGTCGAGCATCGACGGGCAGAATGGCCTCCAGCGCTCGCGGAACTTGATCTGGTGGTTGATGCGGTCGGCAACGCCTTCGACGCTCGGGCAACCGATGATCGAACGACCACCCAACGCACGCGGGCCGAACTCCATGCGTCCCTGGAACCACGCAACCGGATTGCCATCGACCATGATTTTGGCGATCTGCTGCGGCATGTTGTCCAGCTTGCGCCACTTCGGCTTGTCGGCGTGACGGGCGCAGGCCGCGATCACATCCTCGTTGCTGTACGACGGGCCGAGGTAGACGTGCTCCATCTTCTCGACCGGCACACCACGGGCATGGGACACATAGGCGGCGGCGCCGACTGCGGTACCGGCATCACCGGACGCCGGTTGCACGAACAGTTCCTTGATGTCGTCACGAGCGATGATTTTCTGGTTGAGCTTGACGTTCAACGCACAGCCACCGGCGAAGGCCAGTTTGCCGGTTTCCTTGAGCACATCGCCCAGGTAATGGTCGATCATCTGCAACGCCAGCTTTTCGAACAGCGCTTGCATGCTCGCGGCGTAGTGGATGTAAGGCTCGTCGGCGATGTCGCCTTCGCGCTTCGGACCCAGCCACTCAATGAGTTTCGGCGAGAAGTAGAAACCCTTGCCCTTCTCTTTATAGCGACGCAGGCCGATCACGTTGGCGTATTCGGTGTTGATTACCAGCTCGCCGTTCTCGAACGAGGCCAGGCGCGAGAAGTCGTATTTGCTGGCGTCGCCGTACGGCGCCATGCCCATGACCTTGAACTCACCGTCGAGCATTTCGAAACCGAGGAATTCGGTGATCGCGCCATACAGTCCGCCCAAGGAGTCCGGATCGAAGAATTCCTTGATCTTGTGGATCTTGCCGTTCTGGCCGTAGCCGAAGAAGGTCGTGGCGTATTCGCCCTTGCCATCGATCCCCAGGATCGCGGTTTTCTCTTTGAAACCGGAGCAGTGGTAGGCGCTGGAAGCGTGAGCCAGGTGGTGCTCGACCGGTTCGATCTTGATTTTTTTCGGATCGAAGCCCAGTTGCTCCAGGCACCAGACGATTTTCTTGCGATAGCGCTTGTAGCGACGGTTGCCCATCAGGATCGCGTCGAGCGCGCGGTCCGGTGCATACCAGTAACGCTTGGCGTAGTGCCAGCGTGCCTTGCCGAACAGGCTGATCGGCGCGAACGGAATCGCGACCACGTCAACGTCGGAAGGCTTGATGCCGGCTTGTTCCAGACAGAACTTCGCCGATTCGTAGGGCATGCGGTTCTTTGCATGTTTATCGCGCACAAAGCGCTCTTCTTCAGCCGCAGCGACCAGCTTGCCGTCGATGTACAAGGCTGCGGAAGGATCATGGCTAAGGGCGCCGGACAGGCCAAGAATCGTCAATGCCACAGGGGTCTAGCCTCTTTAGTCTGCATGCAGGCGCATGGGCGCCTCAAAAATGATGTGCCTTCGCAACGAGCGCGAGGCAGCTAAAGGGCGGGATTATAGCTTAAAAGCAGTGGTAAGCCTCTAGCGGCTATTGGCAAGCGCCCATGCATCTGAAAATGCCGGGGCAGATCGTAAACCTGCCGGCCGCACGTTCTTTCGCGAGCAGGCTCGCTCCCACAAGAGGAATGACTTCCAATGTGGGAGCGAGCCTGCTCGCGAAAATATTCAGGTCGCGCTGGAGATGTCTTTGGGCAATCGCTGATCAATCACCTGATACAAGGCACTGTTCTCGGGCCAGTTACGCATGAATCGCGCGCGATCCCGTGCGTATGCCGGCGCAAAGCTGCCCGGCGAAGCATGCTGGCGCATCGCGTCCAGGTCGATCAGGGCCCAGCGATCATCCTGCCAGAACAGGTTGTGTCCCTTGAAATCACCATGACTGATGCGTTCGCGGATCAATTCGGCAAACAGATGATCCAGCGCCGCCAACTCAGCCTCTGGTGCATCCCCACTCTCGACGTAAGGTGCAAAGCGCTCGATGATGTCCGGTCCCGACAGATGTTCGGTGATCAGGTACGCGCGACTGCGCAACCACAGGAAACGCTTCTCCAGCAACGCCAGGGGTTGGGGTGTGGCGAAACCGAGGAACGCCAGGCGATTGCCTTCGCGCCAGGAATGCCAGGCCCGGCTCGGCCGCCAGAAGCGCTTGAGCCAATGGGCGAAGCCCTTGATGTTGTAACGCTTGATCACCAGCGTACGACCGTCCACCACAACCTTGCCGACGCTCGCTGCGCCGCCGGTTTTGTATAGATGCCCCTGATCGAGCAAGGCATCGGCCCGCTCCAGCACCGGCAGCAGGGTCGTTTCTTCTTCGCGGCGAACCGCCCGCAGCCCGAACGCTCCGCGCCGGACACTGAACAGCGTGCACTCACGGCCGACCTTGCTCAGAAAATCCCTGAGGCGCCAACTGCGCACCTTGTCGATCTGCTTTTGCAACGCCTCCATGGGCAACGCATGCTCGCCATTACTCAGCAGGTAGTACACCAGCAACTCTTCGGTGAACGGCTCCAGCGTCTTTGGCAGCTGGGCAAAGAAAACCCCGAGGTTTTCCAGGACCTTCTGGCGCGACAACACCTGACCGGGCGTTTCAACGCAGATGCCGGCGCCGTCGATCAAGTACAGGCGATCTCCCTGTCGCAACAGGTTGTCCAGGTGCAGATCTGCCTGCCACAAACCCTTGCGGTGCATCTGTCCGATTGCACCGAGCGCCTCGGCCAATACCGCAGCCTGTTCTTCTGCCAACGCAGGCAAGTGCTCGACCTGCTTCCAGGCATCGCCGAGGCTTTCGGCATTTTCCAGAAACTCGAACAGCAGCCAGCCACCCTCACCTTCCTTCAGGCCATCGGCCAACAGCTGCGGCGTGGTCAGGCCCTGCGCGCTCAGCAGGCGCACGCCCTCAAGCTCGCGCTGAAAGTGCCGCGCGGCCTTGCTGCCGACCAGAAGCTTGGCCAGCACGGGACGGCCACGCCAGACACCGGCACCGACATAACGCTGGCCGGGCAAGACCCGCAAGAGGCTCAGCAACTGCAAATCGGCCGTCCCGGCGGCATCGGCCAATGTCACGTTCAAGGGCAGTTCCGGGCTGCGACCGGCGCTTTTCAGTTCAGACAAACGCATCAGAGCGCGTCCCCGTATCGCTGCTTGCGGTCGTAGAGCTTGTTCGCCTTGCCTTCGAGCCAATGAAGCAGCGGGGCCTCTTCAGCGAGGATCTGCCGCAGCGGTTGCTGGAAATAACCTTTGAGAAACCGCAATTTGTCGCGACGGGTCAGGCCGATATCCAGGGCAGAGAAATACAGTGCCGCCAGATCCTTGTTGCGCCAGCGTCGCGTAATGGCCGGCCGCGTCTGGGCACGATGCAGGTCGATCACCGACAGCTTGAAATCATCCGCGGTCACCGGCTTGTCGGTGTGCAACAGGAAGTGGCAGATATAACAGTCGCGATGGTTGACCCCGGCACGGTGCATCTTGCCGGTCATGCGTGCCACTTCAGCAATCAGTGCACGCTTGAGTTTCGGCTCGGGGGGCTGCTTGCGCCAATTGATACTGAAATCTTCGAGGCTGACGGTCGGTGCCAGTTCTTCGGTGACGATGAACGAATGCTGGTCTGCCGGGTTGCTGCCTCTTTCGCCATAGGCGACGGCCGTCATGGTGGGAACACCGACCTCCTGCAAACGCTGGATGGCCGTCCATTCCTGGCCTGCACCGAGCACCGGCATCTTGGCGGTCAGCAGGTTCTTGAAAATCTCGCCCCAGCCGATGCCACGGTGGATCTTGACGAAAAATCCGCTGCCGTTCACTTCGGTGCGCAGGGTGCGGCGAGCTTCAAGCTCGCGGTACACCTCGCCCCTGAGCCCCTCGACCTCGATGAACGGATCGCGTCCGGCCCAAAGGCTCTTGAAGGGTTCAGCCAGCTTCAACTTCATTTAAGCGTGCTCCGCCAGAATCACATCGGCCGCGTGCTGCGGCATGCTATAGAGGTCGGCCGTCTCGGCGAAGGCCAGACCATTGCGGCTCCAGGCTGCTCGCGCCTGGGTGTCATGCAACATGCCGGTCAGGTATTGCGTCAGTTGCGCCTGCTCGAAAGGTTCGTCCAGCACAAGGCCGGCATCGGCCTCGGCAATGTAATGAGCGTAACCGCAGACTGCGCTGACCAACACCGGCAACCCGGCCACCAGCGCTTCGAGCAGCACGGTGCCAGTGTTTTCGTTGTACGCCGGGTGAATCAACAGATCAGCGCCCAACAGGAAGCGCGGGATATCGCTGCGCCCCTTGAGGAACGTCACGCTGTCGCCCAGCCCCAATGTGGCGCTTTGCATCTGGAATAACTTGGGGTCGTCCTGGCCGATTACAAACAGGCGGGTGCGCTTTTTTAGATCGGCGGGCAATGCCGCCAGTGCCTTGAGGCTGCGATCGACCCCCTTGGTCTTGAACCCCGAACCGATCTGCACCACCAGCAAGTCATCGTCCTTGAGGTCGAATTCGGCGCGGAACCCGGCACGGATTTCGTCCGCGTCCGCCGGTCGGCGACGGTCCTGGGCGATGCCCGGCGGCAGCAAATGAAAGCGCTCGAGCGGCGTATCGTAATGCTTGATAAACAGGGGTTGCTGCACTTCGGAAATCATCAGCACTTCGGTTTTCGCATCCCTGGCGAATACCGCCCGCTCGTACTCGGCGAAGTGGCGGTAGCGCCCCCAGCGTCGATAGAGCGAGTTGCGCAGGTTTTGCGCCTTGTCTTCGAAGCAGCCGTCGGCGGCGTAATAGACATCCAGGCCGGGCATCTTGTTGAAACCGATCAAACGGTCCACCGGACGTTTGGCCAGGTCCGCTTCCATCCATTCGCTGAGCTTTTCGTTGCGCCGATGATTGAAGAACGCCTTGACCGGTGCCACCAGCACTTCAAAACCCGGTGGTACATCGCCTTCCCAAATCAGCGTGTAGACGCGAATCTGATAGCCACGCTTCTGGCACTCCAGGGCGATGCGCATGAAATCGCGCTGCAAGCCGCCAAAGGGAAAGTATTTGTACAGGACAAATGCCAATTGCATCAGCGCAGCTCCTCAGCCAGTAACAACGTGCTCAGTCTGCTGGCGACACGCTCGGGATTCAGACGCGTGAAGCACAACGGCCAGTCGCGTTTCAGGTCAAACCGGCGGGCATCTTCGGCCGTCGGCTGGTAAGTACATTTCTTTTGCATGCACGGCGCACAGGGGAAGTCGCTGGCCAGGTGAATCTGCGACTTGCCGTAGGCGCCGGTCAGGCCCGGGTTGGTCGGTCCGAACAACGACAGGGTCGGCACGTCCAGCGCCGCAGCGAGGTGGCCAAGACCGGTATCCACCGCGACACAGGCTTGCGCACCGGCCAGCACTTTGCCGACGCCGGCCAGATTCAACCTGGGCAACACTTCGACATGCTTCATGTCCCTGGCAATGCGTTCGGCACGGGCCTTCTCGATCGCATTACCCCAGGGCAGCTTCACGCCGACACCGAGGTAGCCAACACGCTCGGCCAACTCGCGCCAGTAAGCCTCGGGCCAGTGTTTGGTGTCCCAGGTCGTGCCGTGGAGGAACAGCACATAAGGATTCTTGCGCGGCAATTCCACCAGGCGTTCGACGTTCAAACCGTAGTCGCCCATGCCCTGGGGCAAGTCGTAACCCAGGGCCACGGCGAACAGCTGACGCACCCGTTCCACCGCGTGCTGCCCGCGAGCCACGGCCAGACGACGGGAGTAGAAGCGTGAGGCGATCGGCTCACGGGCCGAATGCTTGTCGAGCCCGGCAACCGGTGCCTTGACATAGCGAGTCAGCAAGGCGCTTTTCAAAAGACCCTGGGCATCGATGACCAGATCGTATTTCGTGGCGCGAAGGCTTTGCTTGAAGCGCTTCCACTCACCGCTCTTGACGGTCTGCCAGATATTCTTGCGCCAGCGGCGGATCGCCACAGGGATCACTTTGCCCACTGCAGGGTGCCAGGTCGGGATTTCGGCAAAGCCTTCTTCCACCACCCAGTCGAATGTGATGCCGGGAATCGCCCGCGCAGCATCGGTCAATGCCGGCAAGGCATGAATCACGTCGCCCAGCGACGACGTCTTGATCAGCAATACCCGCAAACTATTTGACCTCAACCACAGTGCCCTGCAAACGCTGCAAGGCTTCGTTCACCGCTTGCGGCATCAACTGGCGCAAACAGTTGTAATGGCCGAACCGGCACGTGCGGTCAAAGCACGGGCTGCATTCGATGCCCAGGCGCACAATCTCGACATGCTCGGCCAGCGGCGGCGTGAAACCCGGCGACGTCGAGCCGTATACCGCGACCAGTGGGCGATTGAGCGCTGCAGCGACGTGCATCAGGCCAGAGTCGTTGGAAACCACCGAATCGGCGCAGGACAGCAGGTCGATGGCCTCGGCCAGCGAAGTGCCGCCACTGAGGTTCACCGACTCTTCACGCAAACCCGGAATCAACCGCGAACGGATGTCCTCGCCCACGGCGTGATCGTTTTTCGAACCGAACAGCCAAACCTGCCAACCCTCGCGGATCTTCGCTTCGGCCACTTTGGCGTAGTGCTCCGATGGCCAGCGCTTGGCTTCGCCGAACTCGGCACCGGGGCACAGCGCCAGCACCGGGCGGTCGAGGACCAGACCGAATTTGGCCAGCGTCGCCTCACGGGTCACCGGATCGATTTGCAGGCTGGGACGCGGATAGGGCTTGGGCAATTCGGCACCCGGCTCATACGCCAGCGCCATGAAGCGCTCGATCATCAGTGGGTAACGTTCTTTATCCAGCGTGCGCACATCATTGAGCAGGCCGTAGCGGAACTCGCCACGCCAACCGGTGCGTTTGGCAATGCCGGCGAAAAACGGCACCAGCGCCGATTTCAAGGAGTTGGGCAACAGGATCGCCTGGTCGTACTGGCCGGCCAGGGATTTGCCGATGCGCCGACGCGTTGCCAGCTCAAGCACACCGTGGCCGAGCGGAAAGCTCAAGGCCTGGCGGACTTCGGGCATGCGTTCAAGAATCGGCCGGCTCCATTCGGGGGCCAGCACGTCGATCTCGCATTGCGGGTGGCGCTGTTTGAGGCACTGAAACAGTGTCTGCGCCATCACCATGTCACCGACCCAACTGGGCCCAACGATCAGAATATTCATGTGGCTTCCAAAACGATCCGGGGAGGCATACGCCTCCCCGCCTCGATAATTCTACAAAAACACTGCAAATCTGCTGTAGGAGCGAGCATGCTCGCGATGGACTGAAGAACACCGCTGGTTGTCAGGTACCCAGCGTTATCGTTAACGACCATCGCGAGCATGCTCGCTCCTACAGGGAATATCGGCGTATCAAATATCCTGTTCAGTTTAGCCCCAGCTCGCGCCAGATCCGCATGACCTGTTGCCGCTCGTTCGTGAACTGGTCACCCGGTATCACGCCGGCCTCCTTCTGCAAGGCCTGCCGATGGGCGGCGGAGCGATAAGCTTTATAGGCTTCGCGCAACAGACTGGCCTCTTCGACAGGCATCAGCCCTTCGTGTTCCAGCTCTTCCAGAATGCGAATATTGTCCGTCCAGCGCAGCAACGCCGGGTGCGTATGGGACCACGCCAAGGCCGCGTATTGCACCATAAATTCAATATCGACGATACCTCCGGCGTCCTGCTTGAGATCGAATGGCGCCGTGGCCTCAAAGGCGTTTGCCCCAGTGCCGGCCGCGGTGCTCTTGCTGCCCAGGTTGTCACGCATCTTGGCGCGCATCTCGCTGACTTCCTGGCGCAAGGTCGACAAGTCCCGCGTCTTGCCCAAGATCGCCGCGCGAACCTGCTCGAACGCGCGGCCGACATCCTCGCTGCCCACCAGCACCCGCGCCCGCACCAACGCCTGATGCTCCCAGGTCCAGGCTTCATTTTCCTGATACCGGGCAAACGCCCCCAGCGAACTCACCAGCAATCCCGACGCACCGGACGGTCGCAGGCGCATGTCCACTTCATACAGCTGACCGGAGTTGGTCTGGGCCGTCAGCAAGTGAATGATCCGCTGCCCGAGCCGGGTGAAGAACTGTGCACCGTCGATAGACTTCGGCCCGTCGGTTTCCGCCTGTGGATCACCGTCATGGATGAACACCAGGTCCAGGTCCGAACCATGCCCCAGCTCCAGGCCACCGACTTTTCCGTAACCGACAATAATGAAGCCCGGATCGCACAAGGTGCCATCGGTACGCAACGGCGTGCCGTACTTGGCAACGGTCTGACGCCAGGCCAGGGCCAGCACCTGCTCCAGAATCGCTTCGGCGAGCCACGTCAGGTAGTCACTGACTTTCATCAATGGCAGGCTGCCGGCGATTTCCGAGGCTGCCACCCGCAACCGGTGCGCCAGTTTGAAATGGCGCAAGGCTTCCATTTGCTGTTCGAGGTCGTCCTCGGGAATCCGCGTCAGACGCTCGCGCAACTCGGCGGCCAACTCCGGCGCCAACGGTGGCTTGAACAGCCGGCCTTCGTTGAGCAGTTCGTCGAGCAATAACGGGAAGCGCGTGATCTGCTCGGCAATCCACGGACTCGCCGCGCACAAGGTCAACAAACGGCGCAATGCGCCGGGGTTCTCGGTCAGCAACACCAGGTAAGCGGATCGACGCGCCACGGCCTCAACCAACGGCAACACCCGCTCCAGCACCAGATCCGGGTTGGCATGCTCCACCGCTTGAGCCAGCAAGCGCGGAATAAAGGCATCGAGGCGCTCGCGCCCCAAACGCTGCATGGCGCGCAGTTGCGCACTGCCACGCAGGCTGGCCAGCGCCTTGAGTGCCTTGACCGCGTCGGTGAAACCGCCCTCCTGCAACTGCCGGCAAGCCGCTTCCTCATCCTGGGACTCTTCCCACAACGGCAGCCACTCGCCACCGACCACCACTTCGCTTTCTGCGCCCTGCTCCTCGTCCGGATCGGCGATCACTTGACCAAAGTGCCAGGCCACGCGGCCACGCCAATGCATCAGTTGCTCATGAAAGGCCGGCCAATCGGCAAAGCCCAACATGAAGGCAATGCGCGCCTGATCCTGCTCGCCATCGGGAAGCATCTGGGTCTGGCGGTCGGCAATCGCCTGGATGGCATGCTCGGTGTAGCGCAAGAACTCATAGCCTTCGCGCAACTCACTGACCACGGCCGCCGGCAGATACCCCTGCCCCTCCAGCGTACCGAGCACTTTCAACAGCGGGCGCTGCTGCAGGCTCAAGTCGCGACCGCCATGAATCAGCTGGAACGCCTGGGCGATGAACTCCACCTCGCGAATACCGCCGGAACCGAGCTTGATGTTGTCGGCCATGCCCTTGCGCCGCACCTCCTGCTGGATCAGCTGCTTCATGGTGCGCAGCGCTTCGATGGCGGAAAAGTCCAGATAACGCCGATAGACAAAAGGCCGCAGCATGTCGAGCAACTGGGCGCCGGCCACCTGGTCGCCGGCCACCACGCGTGCCTTGATCATCGCGTAGCGTTCCCAGTCACGCCCCTGGTCCTGGTAATACTGCTCCAGCGCATTGAAGCTCAGGACCAGGGCGCCGGACGATCCGTAAGGCCGCAGGCGCATGTCGACACGGAAGACGAAACCATCGACGGTCATGGGGTCCAGGGCCTTGATCAGACGCTGCCCCAGGCGGATGAAAAACTCCTGGTTATCCAGCGCACGCTTCACGCCGACCGTTTCACCACCTTCGGGGTAGGCGAAGATCAAATCGATGTCCGAAGACAGATTGAGCTCCACCGCACCCAGCTTGCCCATGCCCAGGATCACCATGTGCTGCGGTTCGCCGCTGCGTCGGCCGGTGGGCACGCCAAACTGCTGGCAATGACGCGTGTACAACCATTGATAAGCCTGGTCGATGCTGGCATCGGCCATGTCCGACAAATCGCGACAGGTCTGGACCAGATCGGCCTGACGCGTCAGGTCCCGCCAGATGATGCGCACCTGGTGACGGGCACGCTGGCGGCGCAAGGCACGCCCCAGGGCCTCTTCGGTATCGGCAGCGGTCGCTGCCGCGGCGATCTGCGCACACAACTCGCCAGGCGCGAAGCGGCGGTCCAGTTCGCCAGACTGCACCAGCTCCAGCAACATCAAAGGGTCACGAACACACTGTTCAATCACGAAATCGCTGGCTGCGGTAACGCGGGCGAATTGCGCCCAGCGTTCAGCTGTCCAGGCGGACAACCCATGATCGTCGTCCAACGCAGCAACGGCGGCGCGCAGCGACTGCTCGGCGCGGGTGACAAACGGCAGGAGAATGGCGGGCAGTTCGGCAAGCGTCGGGAGGCTCATGGTCTATCCTTGATCGGCGTATATCGGGCTGCATGTAGTGATTTTGCAAAACCCACTACCTGAGGGACTGTCGAACAAAAGTTAGAAATAGCTGAAAATTCTTCTTTTTTGGCAGTGAGCATCAAGTCTTCACCTTTTCCGGTTGGAAAAAGACCAACCTTAACGATATTTCTCACAACGCAGCCGGGAGCCACAAGCCGCTCATGTGTAGTTTTACTACTCGTATATACATTAGGCAGGCTGAAATGCCGGATGATTTGTAGTAAAACTACACGCCGCCGGACCAACCTGTCGGCAATCCAAGAATTCATAACGTCTGCCCACAAGGCCAGTCGCTAACTCAGGCAACCGATTCTGGTAGCCTTTCCGCCCTGGAGCAAGCCATGCAAGACCTCGATCCCGTCGAAACCCAGGAATGGCTGGACGCCCTGGAATCGGTTCTCGACAAAGAGGCGAAGACCGTGCTCACTATCTGATGACCCGTATGGGCGAACTCGCGACCCGCAGCGGCTCGCAATTTCGAAAACGCCATCGCCGTCTTCGTCGCCGTCCTGTGCGTAACAGATCAAACCAC
>NZ_JBNNVQ010000047.1:0-42810 GCF_050280625.1 Pseudomonas sp. NPDC089569 | reverse complement strand
TCCGGCCGGATTTTTTGCTTTTTTTCCTGTAGGAGCGAGCAAGCTCGCGATGGACGCCAACGATGACGCTGGCCGCCTGACACCCCGCGGTGCCTAGTGTTTTTTCGCGAGCATGCTCGCTCCTACAGTTAGAGGCTAACCATCCGATCGGATTTTTTGCTTTTTTTCCTGTAGGAGCGAGCAAGCTCGCGATGAACGCCAACGATGACGCTGGCATGCTGACACCCCGCGGCGTCCAATGGTTTTTCGCGAGCATGCTCGCTCCTACAGGTAAAAGACCCAACCGAGCTTGAGGAGCGCATTGCCATGGAGCTGCGTCTTGCGTGGAGTTTTCTGGGACTGGCGCTATTGCCAGCACTGTCGTTTGCAGCAGGCAAGTGCGAGCGCCTGGTGGTGACCGGCAGTCCGGATGCGCCACCCTTTCTGTGGCAAGACCCGCAAAACCCCAGGCATTTGATCGGCGCCAGCGCCGATTTGTTGCAGCAGGTGGCGGGGGAGTTGGGCATCAAGGTCGAACTGCTTTATGCCGGCAAACGCTCCCAGGCGCTGGAAGAAGTGCGCAGTGGACGCATGGACATGCTTGCCGACGCTGTCTTGACTGTCAGTGATCTGGAATCTCTGGACTACATTCATCCGCCGATGCTGGAGAATGACTATCTGGTCTGGACCCGCAAGGACTCGTCACTGGTCTACAACGAGGTGCAGGATCTGCACGGCCATCCTGGCGCCTTGTCGGAAAAGTCCCGGTTGACCTCGGCATTCGGCACCTACGCCGAGCAGCAGTTGACGCTCACCCATACGCCCAACCTGACCCAGGCTTTGCAGAAGTTGCTGCTGGGCGAGGTGGAGTATGTCCTGGCCGCTCGATATTCGGGCATGGCAATGGCCAGGACACTGGGCATGTCCAATGATCTTGTGCCGAGGGCTCAACCGGTCGACAGGCCGGGACTGTTTCTGGCGATTTCTCACAACTCGGCCTGCAACGATCCCTGGTTGCGCGGACAGTTGGCCAAAAAGATGACAGAATTGCCCGCCTCCGGACTGACGGAGACCGTTTTGCTGCGCAATGTCGAGCGTTGGAACGCACAACTGTCTCAACCGCAGAAACAACCTGTCAGCGCCCCAAAACAGTAGGGATTTTTAGTGAGTATTCGACCTCTTTTCGCTGCCCTGGCCGTTCTGGCTCTGGCGGGGTGTGCAGCCGATCCGGCGCCGAATGAACAAATGCGCCTGACCGCTCAGGCGCTGGAACAAGCCAAGGCTGTTGGCGCCACTGCCGACGATGTGCCGGAAATGAAACTGGCTGAAGAGAAATACAATCGCGCCAAGGGCAGCATGGCCGACCAGTCATACAAGAACGCCCGCACTCGGGCCGAACAGGCCGAGCTTGATGCGCGTCTGGCCGAGGCTCGGGTCCTGACCCAGAAGAGCGAGGAGCAGCTGGACGTACTCAATACCCGCATCGCCCGTCTGCGCAAGCAACTGGGAGATGCCCAATGAACTACAGGTCCAAAGTCATCGGCGGCTTGATACTGGCGGGTTGCGCGAGTCTTTACGGTTGTGCCGGTCAGCGCGGCGAAGTGGCGCTGCAACAGGCCAGTGCCGACTTCCAGAAGGTCAAGGAAGACTCCAACGTGCTGCGTATCGCCCCCAAAGACGTGATTCGTGCGGGCGAATCGCTGGCACGTGCGGACCGATTGTCCAGCTACTGGGGTAGCGGTTGGGATGTGGCGCATTACGCTTATCTGAGTCAGCGCTACAGTGAAATCGCCCGGGAACATACCAATCTGGTACTCAATGAAGAGCGCGCGGCGAAGCTTGAACTGGAGCGCCAGCGCCTGCAGTTGGCCTTGCGTGAATCCAAACTGCTCAGTGTGCAGCAGCAGGGCAAGTGGCTGGAGGAGCAGATCATCGCCACGGCCACCACCCAGACTGACCGTGGCCTGGTCCTGACGCTGGGGGATGTGCTGTTTGATACCGGTGAAGCGGAGCTGAACAACTCGGCTAACCGCGTGGTGCTCAAGATCGTGCAGTTCCTGCAGCTCAACCCCAAACGCGTGGTGCGTATCGAAGGCTATGCCGACAGTACCGGTGGCAAGCAGGAAAACCTCAAGCTGTCCCGTGACCGTGCGCAATCGGTGGCGGACGCGCTGATGGACCTGGGCATCGATGACAAACGCATCGAGGTGCAGGGGTACGGCGACGAATACCCGGTAGACGCCAACGCTTCCGAACGGGGACGTGCGCAGAACCGCCGGGTGGAAATTGTGTTCTCCGACGAAAAGGGTCAGCTCGGCGCCGCCCGCTGAGGGGGCGTGAGCGAAAAACCCGGCCTGCCATGCAGCGCCGGGTTTTTTTACGCCTGCCAAACAGTTAACAAAACAGTACAGATTTTGCTGACACTGCACTGTATGGTCGACTATTGTGGCAACTGTCCCAGTACACTTCTAAACTGTTCCGGTATCGTTTCCCACAAGAATAAAATGCCCGTGAAATCGAGTGCTGCGTCATGACCAATCTCTTGCTCTACCAACGTATTGCTCAGCAACTGGCCGAAGACATCCGCCGTGGCGTCTATCAGCCGGGCGAGCGCGTGCCTTCGGTGCGCAAGATGAGTTCGCAGCTCAATGTCAGTCATGCCACGGTGCTGCAGGCTTACGCCAACCTTGAAGATCAGGGGCTGATCCGTGCCCGGCCGCAGTCGGGATATTACGTGCACCAGACACCGGCCCTGACCGCTCCGACGCCCGACATCGCGCGGGTCGAGCGTCCTGGCCTGGTTACCCGCAGCAGCATTATTCAACAAGTGTTGGTCGAGTCCCGTCGCGAAGGTGTTTTCCCCCTGGGGGCCGCGGTACCGAGCGTCGATTATCTGCCGGTGCGGGCGTTGCATCAGCAACTGGCCAAAGTCACCCGTTTCCATAGTCCCCGTGCCTTCAGCTACATGTTCAGCCCCGGTTTCGAACCGTTGCGTCGACAGGTGGCGATTCGCATGCGGGATGCCGGCGTGGTGGTCGATCCGTCGGAAGTGGTGATCACCCACGGCTGTGTGGATGCCTTGCAGATGTCCCTGAGGGTATTGACCCGCCCAGGTGATCTGATCGCCGCCGAGTCGCCGACCTACTATGGTTTGCTGCAATTGGCCGATTTGCTGGGGCTGAAGGTCATCGAGATCCCCAGCGACCCCTCCACCGGTATGAGCCTGGAAGCGCTGCAGCTGGCGGCCAACCAGTGGTCGATCAAGGCATTGGTGCTGACCACGCGTCTGAGCAACCCGTTGGGTGGCACCATGCCCGAAGAGCGGCAGAAACAACTGCTGCGCCTGGCGTCGGATTTCGATATTCAGGTTGTCGAGGACGATATCTACGGTGAGCTGATGTTCGAGCAGGGGCGCACCAAGGCGCTCAAGGCCTATGACCGGTTGGACCGGGTGATCTATTGCTCAAGCTTTTCCAAGACCCTGTCGCCGGGGGTACGTATCGGTTGGATGATTGCGGGCAAGTACCAGCAGGAAATCCAGCGTTTGCAGACGTTCAGCACGCATTCGGCCTGCAGCGTCACGCAAATGGCCATTGCCGCCTATCTGGAAAATGGCGGTTACGACCGGCATCTGCGCTTCATCCGCCAGGAGTACCGCAAGAACCTCAGCGCCTTTCAGTTGGCCGTGCAGCAGTATTTTCCCGAAGGCACGCAAATGACCCGGCCCACAGGCGGCTTCATTCTGTGGGTGAGCCTGCCCGGGCGGGTCAATACCCAGGAGCTGCATGTCCGTGCACTGCAACAGGGCATCAGCATCGCGCCGGGGCTCATTTTTAGTAACACCGAGCAATTCAATCACTGTATCCGGCTCAATTGCGGCACCCCCTGGAACCGGGAAGCCGAGCGTGCATTGATGACCCTGGGCATGCTGGCAACCCAGCTATGCCAGGAGATGGCCGGCGGTTTCTGAACGTCGGGCAGGTTGTTTCTGCCCAAGCTTGTCATGGCGCCTGCAACAAGCGAGCATAGGCACCCTCTGTCGCTTGCGCGTTGTGCGCCGTTGGATCCATGAAACCGATTTTTCCTGCCGCCTGGCTGTTGATCTGCCTGCTGATCAGCGTTCAGCCGGTATCCGTTTTAGCTGCTTCCCCTCAGGAAAAACCGGCAGCAAGCACCCCTGTGAAAAAAAATACACCCGCAAAAAAGACTGCGCCGGTCAAAAAGAAAGCCGTCGTGGAGAAAAAACGTGCGCCGATTGCGTCCAAATCGAAACCGGCCAGTGAAGTGGTGAAAACCGAACTTCCTTCCGCCAGCCTGGATCTGCGATTGCCCAGGGACATGGTCCAGGAGTTGAAGCCGGTGGGTACCGTACCATTGCCCAAGCACGATCCGGTGTTGCCGCAAATGTTCGGCGACAAGAACAGTCCCTTCCAGCTCAACGGCCGCCTGCTCAACAACGAAATGCAGCTGCAATTGCGTAATGAAGAGCGTCGGGAAGTCGAAGGCGCGGCCCTGGATTTCGAATTCAAGCAGTAAATCGAGGCAATCCGTGAGTCGCAAACCGGACACTTTGTCGGAGACTGCCCGGTCACACCCGATTGCGGGCAAAAACCCGCTGGCCAGCAATTTAAAACAACCGTTTTAACGGGTACTCTGTGCCCGTCCTTAAACACATTGTCTGTCGCGAGGAGCTCGTCGTCATGAAATGCCGTGAAGGCTGTGGCGCCTGCTGCATTGCCCCATCCATCAGTTCTCCCATTCCCGGAATGCCCAATGGCAAGGCCGCCGGGGAACGCTGCGTGCAACTGTCAGCCGACAATCTGTGCAATATTTTCGGCCAACCGGAGCGCCCGGCTGTGTGTTCGGGATTCCAGGCCGATCCCGAAGTCTGCGGAAGCAGCAATGAAGAAGCGATCCGGCTGCTGGGCTGGTGGGAGCAAATGACCGCCGCGTGATGTGTTCAACGAACGGAACTTAAACAATAAGGAATAAGATTATGGGTTCGCTGCATCGTTTGGCTGTGTTGTGTGGTTTGACGGCGGTATTGGCCACTTCGGCTGCCCAGGCCGAAGAGTGGAAAGTCGCCAGGAATGAAGACGGCATCAAGGTGTCCCTGAGTGAAGTGGCCGGTTCCGACTACAAGGCCTACCAGGGCGTCACCCTGATGAAAACCACGGTGGCCAAGTTGCGGGCGCTGCAAGAGGATGTGGCCGGTGCCTGCGCCTGGATTCACGAATGCAAGACTCAGAAGCTGCTCAAGCACGAAGGCGATCAGAGCTGGACCTACACTCAGTTCAATACGCCCTGGCCGGTCACGCCGCGTGATTCGGTGTTGCACGTGACCACCATCGAAGGCGCCGACGGCAGCCTGACTCGCAAGCTCGAAGGCGTGCCCAAGTATCTGCCCGAAGAAAAAGGCTTTGTGCGGGTCGCCAGGGTCGATGGCTTCTGGAAGTTTGTTCCCAAGGGTGATCAGGTCGAAGTGACCTACCAGGTACACACCGAGCCTGGCGGCAGCGTGCCGTCGATGGTTGCCAACAAGTTTGTGGTCGATGCGCCGTTCAATACCCTGAAAAACCTCAAGGCACGCGCCGAGAGGCCTTGATCGAAGCGTTGCAGCAACGCCCCGACCGGTTCGGGGCGTTTGTGTTTTTACACAGAGGCTCAGGCTTTAATTTGTATCCGAATATGCGTTGTACGAAATTTTCACAGCGCCTCCAAGACAATTCGCCCGCGTGATATGGCCGAACAGTAATCAATGGCAATGACGCGGTTGATCGTGCAACATTTGCGCACCGCGCAAACCCCCAGGGTCGGACACCGGCCAAAAGAGGGCAGGGCGCAGCTCCATATTTGAAACTTCAACTTCCAATGGGTCCTAAAACGACATGGCAATCCCGGACGCCCTGAACCAGCAGCGAGCCTCGAATCGCCTGCTGCAACCCACCGTCAAATCGCATCTGGCGTACACGCTGCTGTGCGCTTTGGTGATGATGGTGATGTTATCCGCGCTGCGCCTCGCGCTGCTGGTCTACAACCGCGAAATGATCCTTGATACGCCGGCTTCGACCTTCCTCGAAGCGTTCGCCAACGGCCTGCGTTTCGACCTGCGCCTGGTGGTGTATATCTGCGTTCCGCTGGTGCTGGCCCTGCTCAGTGCAAGGGCCATGGCGGCTCGCGGCGTTTTCCGTTTCTGGCTGACAGTGACCTCCAGCATCGCGCTGTTTCTGGGGCTCATGGAAATGGACTTCTACCGCGAATTCCATCAGCGGCTGAACGGTCTGGTATTCCAGTACGTGAAGGAAGATCCGAAAACCGTGATGAGCATGCTCTGGTACGGTTTCCCGGTGGTTCGCTACCTGTTGGCCTGGGCCGTGGGCACCTGGATCCTCAGCCTGGCGTTCAAGGGCGCTGATCGCGCCACTCGTCCCCGTGGTCCCTTCAGTGGCGGCAACATCAGTACCCGGCAGGTTGCACCCTGGTACACGCGTGCCGTTGTATTCGTTGTTTGCCTGCTGGTTTTCGTCGTTGCGGCTCGCGGCACATTGCGCCAGGGCCCGCCGATGCGTTGGGGTGATGTCTACACCACCAACTCCAACTTCGCCAACCAATTGGGCCTCAATGGCGCCCTGTCTCTGGCGGCGGCGGCGAAGAGCCGGATGTCCGAAGATCGCGACAACATCTGGAAAGCCACATTGCCGCAACCGATGGCGCAGCAAACCGTGCGCGACATGCTGGTGATGAAGGACGAAAAACTGGTGGACACCGACATCGCAGCCATACGCCGCGATTACACGCCACCGGCGGACAAGACCCTGCCGATCAAGAACGTCGTTGTCATCCTGATGGAAAGCATGGCCGGTCACTCGGTGGGCGCGCTGGGCGCACCGGGTAACATCACGCCGTACCTCGATAAACTGTCGAAGGAAGGCCTGCTGTTCGACCGCTTCTTCTCCAACGGCACCCACACCCACCAGGGCATGTTCGCCACCATGTCCTGCTTTCCGAACCTGCCGGGTTTCGAATACCTGATGCAGACACCGGAAGGCAGCCACAAGCTGTCGGGCCTGCCGCAGTTGCTCAGTGCCCGTCAATATGACGACGTCTATGTCTACAACGGCGATTTCGCCTGGGACAACCAGTCGGGCTTCTTCAGCAACCAGGGCATGACCAACTTCGTCGGCCGTAACGACTTCGTCAACCCGGTGTTCTCCGACCCTACCTGGGGCGTGTCCGACCAGGACATGTTCAATCGTGGCCTGGAAGAACTCAAAGCCCGGGACGGCAAGGACAAGAAACCGTTCTATGCCTTGCTGCAAACCCTGTCCAACCACACACCGTATGCCTTGCCGACGCCATTGCCGGTCGAGCGCGTGACGGATCGGGGCAGCCTGAACGAACACCTGACGGCCATGCGTTACGCAGACTGGGCGCTGGGGCAGTTCTTCGAACAGGCGCGCAAGGAGCCGTACTTCAAGGAAACCCTGTTTGTCATCGTCGGCGACCACGGTTTCGGCAACGAGCGTCAGATTACCGAAATGGACCTGGGGCGTTTCAACGTGCCGATGCTGATGATCGCACCGGGCATTCAGGAAAAATTCGGCCAGCGTGACCACACCGTGGGCACACAGATCGACATCGTACCGACCATCATGGGCCGTCTGGGCGGCGAAGTCCGTCATCAGTGCTGGGGACGCGACCTGCTCAACCTGCCTGAAGGCGATGCCGGGTTTGGCGTGATCAAGCCATCGGGCAGCGAACAGACCACGGCCATCGTGACCGGCGACCAGATTCTGGTACTGCCAAAGGACAAGGACATGCAGCCGAAGGTGTACCAGTATGAACTGGGCACCAATCCGCACGCTGATGTGGTGCCGGATGCACCCCGCACCGCCGAGCTGAAAACCAAGCTCGAAGCGTTCCTGCAAACAGCGACCAAGAGCCTGCTCGATAACACCGCCGGTGTCGTCGAAAGCAAGCCGGATTAAACGCTGACGCAATACAAAAGAGGCCCTTGCAAAAGGGCCTCTTTTTTTATGTGTCGAATGTCATATTCGGCCAAGCAATACCAGGATCAGTATCACCACCAGCACCACGCCGATAATGCCGGACGGACCATAACCCCAACTTCTGGAGTGCGGGAAGACCGGTAAACCGCCAATCAGTAACAGGATCAGAATGATCAGAAGTATTGTGCCCATGTCTGTTTCCTTGCTGTAAGAGTTCAGGAACGACCTAGTTGCGGAGCGCAGTGAATACTTGCTGCTTAAAATTTCCGACTGCCTTGTCGCAAAGAAAATTCCGTTTTTTTTTCAATGTTTTTTGCACTGCAAACCCTTCCGTTTGAACCGGTAGTCGTTGCGAGTGACATTTGTGCGGTTTGCTCGGGCCATTCAGCAATCTGATGGAGCGTGGGTCGGGCAATATCCTTCGCTACACTCGCTGCAACTTCCCCCGGAACAACAAGGCTGTTTGCTATGCAAAATCGCATGATGATCACTGGTGCGGGCTCCGGCCTGGGGCGCGAAATCGCGCTGCGTTGGGCGCGCGAAGGCTGGCAACTGGCCCTGTCGGACGTCAGCGAGCCTGGCCTGCAGGAAACCCTGAAAATGGTGCGCGAAGCCGGCGGCGATGGTTTTGTCCAGCGTTGCGACGTACGCGATTACAGCCAGTTGACTGCCTTTGCCCAAGCCTGTGAGGTGAAGCTTGGCGGTATCGATATCATCGTCAACAACGCGGGCGTGGCGTCCGGCGGGTTCTTCAGTGAACTGTCCCTGGAGGACTGGGACTGGCAGATTGCGATCAACCTGATGGGGGTAGTAAAAGGTTGCAAGGCGTTCCTGCCGTTGCTGGAACAGAGCAAGGGCAAGATCATCAACATCGCCTCGATGGCGGCATTGATGCAAGGCCCCGCGATGAGCAACTACAACGTGGCCAAGGCCGGCGTGGTGGCGTTGTCCGAAAGCCTGCTGATCGAGCTGGCGCATCAGGAAATCGGTGTGCACGTGGTCTGTCCGTCATTCTTCCAGACCAATCTGCTGGATTCGTTCCGCGGCCCGACCCCGGCCATGAAGGCCCAGGTGGGCAAGCTGCTGGAGAGTTCGCCGATCAGCGCTGCCGACATTGCCGACTACATCTATCAGCAGGTCGCCGCCGGCCAATTCATGATTCTGCCCCACGAGCAGGGCCGAATGGCCTGGGCGCTCAAGCAGAAGAACCCGCAGTTGCTCTACAACGAAATGACCGTCATGGCCGACAAGATGCGCGCCAAGGCCAAGCAGTCCGCTGGCTGAACTTGCCGCCGAACGACAGCCTCGCTAGGGTGGCCGCCATCGACCATCCTCGCGAGACATTCGCATGCTCAACTACTTGTGGTTTTTTCTCGCCGCGCTGTTTGAAATCGCCGGCTGCTTTGCGTTCTGGATGTGGTTGCGCCAGGGCAAGAGCGCCTGGTGGGTACTGCCGGCGCTGCTCAGCCTGACCCTGTTCGCGCTGTTGCTGACCCGCATCGAAGCCGCCTACGCCGGTCGCGCCTACGCCGCTTATGGCGGTATCTACATCATTGCATCGATTGCCTGGCTGGCGGTGGTCGAACGGATTCGCCCGCTGGGTTCCGACTGGATCGGCGTGGCGCTGTGCGTGATCGGGGCGAGCGTCATTCTGTTCGGTCCGCGCTTTACCGCGCCCTGACGGATCACGCCTTCACGCCAGCGTCCTATCAGACGTTTCCGTCAGCGGTATTGGCCGCTGACTGTCAGTTCGTTCCCGATTGCCGCCGCTGCCTTGAAGGGCCTTCCCTGGGCGGGCATCTTCAGGATTCGCTAATCCTGAAGGACGAAGGCCATGCTTGTACTCAGTCGTGTTGTCGGCGAATTGATTTCCATCGGAGACACCATCTCCATACGCGTCGTTGCCATCAACGGCAATAACATTCGATTCGGCATCGAAGCGCCGAAAAGCGTCAAAGTGCACCGCGAAGAAATCTATGCGCGCATCCTGCGCAAACGCGCCCTGGAGAAAAAATCAGTCGAATAGATGTTTGGGCACGTCATGCTTGAGCATCAATTGGCATTGCTCGCTTTCCGGGTCGAAGACAATCAGGGCCTGCCCCTTGATCAAGGCCTGGCGTACCCGCAATACACGGGTTTCCAGCGGTGTCTCATCGCCGTTGTCGGTGCCGTCGCGGGTCACGAAATCTTCGATCAGGCGGGTCAGGGTGTCGACTTCAAGCATGTCGTGGGGAATCAGCATGGGCACCTCGGGTAAGCAATGGCGCGATGCTACGACCAAAGCAGTTTCGCGGCTAGTGCGAGACGGGATGTCGTCCTCAAGATCCTTTCACGAGCGGGACGCCATTAGCGTTGGCGACAAAACCGGTGGCGGTAAATAGATGTTTTAAGCATGAAGATTTCTGCTCGAAATGCACTTCGACCGGACAGGAAATCGAGTTTTTAATCCGTTTTCCCGCTCGGTAGGGTATTGGCAAAACACCGCAATAAGGACATTGCCAATGCCAATCCATGAACCGACTCAAAGCACGATGCCCATGAGTCAGGATGCGATTCGAATCGCCTTGCTGCAGGCCACCGGCGATCTGGATAAAGCCGATGTACTGCTTGAAACCCTGCCCGACTGGCTACTCAAGGCGTCTAGCGCTTCCCTCGCGGCGCTGGACCAGGTCGCCAGCGAACTTCAAACCTGTGGAGAAAGATTCGCGCCGACGCTTGGGCGTTTGCAGCCGCTGAAAGCATTCTGCATGACGCATCTCGACAATGCCCTGACAAAAAAATGGCCGGTCACATTCAACGTCGAAGGCGATTACCTGCAAATTCCGGGTGTGGAGTGCGGCTGTAGCTTGCTGGAGGTCGCCATGCAGAACTTCTCTGCGGATGAGACCCAGGATGGCGGCTTCCCCGAAGAAAGTGTCGTGCGCATAGCCAGCGCACCCGAGGGTGTTGTCGGCCTCACGCCGGTGGCATTCGCCAGCCTTTGTCGAGAGCTGGATCTCGGCCGGCTTTATCAGGAGCATTTTGAGCAGGTTTTTGGTGTGCAGACCCACAACGGTACGGTCATCGTGAGCGACCCCGTGGCGCGGGATATCAGGCAGATGAAAAAGCTTTTGTTGCAACTGGATCTGCATCTGGCTGGGCTAAAGGGCAATCTCTGGCCCGCTGGTCAATCGATGCTGCAACGACTGATTGATGCCAATGGCGTCGTCGGCCCGCAAAGCCTGCATTACGAGGGCCGGCCGTTGATCATGCAAAGCATTGAGATAGGTGAGGTCTGCATTTGGGGCGTGGTGGTGTTTTCGGCCCGCTCCGTTCAACTTCATCCTGATGAGTGGTGCCTGGTCTACATGCCTGGTGAGCCGCATCGGCCCTTGTACGAGTACCCGACTTTCAACGCGTTCAAACAATATTTGACGCTCAAGTTGAACGGGCGCGATTACAAGAATTACTTCGCCAACACCCTGGATGAAGACAGCAAGGTGGACTTCATGACCTCCTTTGCGAGTACCCGTCAGCTGGGTTTCATCAAGGCCCGATCCATCCAGGTGTCGCTCTTCGATTTCATGTTGCACAGTCATCTCGGCAAGTTGCAGAGAGATGCCCGAGCGCTGGCGGTTCCCACTGCCGATGTCGACGAAGAGGTACGCAGCGAGCGCCTGCAAAAGTACCTTGAGGTCAGTGTCACGGTCGCCTCGCTGGCGGGGCTTTTCGTGCCGGTTCTCGGGCAACTGATGACGGGTGTGGCCGTTGGACAATTACTTGGAGAGGTCTACGAGGGCGTTGAGGACTGGCGCCAGGGGGACAAGGATGAAGCCTTGGCTCACCTGATCGACATTGCTCAGAACATTGCGCTGATGGCGGCGGCGGTGGCGGGGCAGAAAGTGGTGGGCTCCGTGGTCAGTCGAACCGTTCGACAGCACCCGCAATTCTTCGAGGCCTTTGCCGCGATCTTCAACAAGGGCGGCCAACCACGTCTCTGGAAGTCCGACTTGAGGGGCTACGAACAGCCGCTCGCTGCCGGGCAAGGGAGCGTTGCCGACGAACAGGGCATTGTCTGGCTTGGCGATCAGCCTGGTGTTCACATCGACCAGCTTGCTTATGCGGTTGAGTGGGAGCCTGTTTCGAAGCTATGGCGCATCAGGCATCCCGCACGAAACGATGCTTACGGCCCCACGTTGAATCGCAGCCATGAAGGCGGCTGGCGTCACTTGCACGAGCAGCCGGAACAATGGACATCCGTGGCTTACACACTCAGGCGTCTCGATCCACGACTGAGCACTTTCGATGACGCGACGCTGAAGTTCATTGCGCGGGTCACGGGCACTGCACTCGAACCATTGCAGCGTTCAAGTACAGAGGGCTTGCCATTGTCCGCGCGCTTGAAAGACATGATCGAGCGGGTCCGGCTGGATCAGCAACTGCGCCAGTTCATCGCTGTCATGGCGCGCGGCGAAACCGGTGGGCCCGAACTTGCCCTGACGCAGTTGCATACGTTGCCGACGCTTCCCGGCTGGCCGAGCGGACGTTACATCGAGGTGATCGACAAGGCGCTGAAAATCACTGCGACTTACCCACCGACGCGAGTGGCCGACGAGGCACTCAGTGTCCGTGTGACCGAGGATCAGTTGGCGCGAGGCGAGCTGCTGCAAACGGTCATCGATGGCCTGTACCCCCAACAGGTGGAGAAGCTGCTTGGGGGAAAGGCCGCCAAGGGAGGCGAGGGTTCGTTACTGGCAAGGAAACTGGGCGCTGCGCTGAAAAAAGAGCGTCGGGTTGTGTTCGATCAACTGTATTCGCACGCTGAGCAAAGCCTGGCGGACGATGTGTTGAAGGTGCAACGCGTATTTGCCGATGTGCCGAGCCGACAGGCGCAGGATCTGATATCCCGGGCGACCAGTCTGGAGCGCGCGCATTTGCGAACGACCGGTCGTGTGCCCATGCGGCTGGCGCAGCAGTTGCGCGAAGCAACAAGTGCCGCGCGTATCGACCGGGCGCTGCTGGGGCTTCATATACCGAACATCGCCAATGCCGATACCGAGAAACTGCTGGTGCAGTTGCTGCCGTGTCTCCATGGCTGGAACCTGAGCATTCGTCTGGAAATACGGGAAGCCAGCGTCAACGGCCGGCTGCTGGAGACTGCAGGCGCGCGAGGCGAGTTACCGGAGCGCAAATGCACAGTCGTCAAATCACCCCAGGGGTACGCAGCGCTCGATGAGCAGGGTCAATCGTCTGGCCCGGCGCAACCGGGACCGGACGGCCTGTGTGTGGCCATTTTGAAAGCGATCCCGCCACAACAACGAATCGACATGGGGTTCGCGCAAGCGCAAGCCAATGACGGTACGCGTCTGCGTGGCAAATTGTTGGATGTCGCCCTGGAGACGCCGGAACATGCCGTTCGGATACTGGCTACCGGTCAACTCGATACAGCGGTTGCAGAGCCCGTCTGTGTCCAGAGTGATTCACCCGCAGGGGCCTTCACTCATTCGCGTGCGCTAATGCGCAAGATCAAGAGGCTTTATCCGCTATTGACCGAAACGGAGGCCAAAAGCCTTCTCGATGGCCTGGGCAACGACCCATTGAGCAGAGCGAACCGGGTCAGGCAGTTGCAACAGCAGCTGAAACAACTGCGTCAGGTTCTCGAAAGCTGGAGTGAAGATGAAAGCGCCTTGAAGGCACTCGGGGGAAACCTGGCCGAGGCCCGACACAGTCGTCGGCAAGTGGCTGACCTGATCGAAGACAGCTGGCGGCGCATTACGCTTGCATCGAACGAACAGGGCAAGCGTGTGCCTTCGTTGAGCCTGGATGGCATGCGGGTCGGCAAGCTGCCGATTTTGCCGGCAGACCTGACGTTCGATCATGTAAAGCAGCTCTCGCTCGGGAAAATGGAGCTGGACAATGACGTCGCGTATTTTCTCAAGGCATTCAAGCAGATCGAGTCACTTGAACTGGAACGCAACAAGATTGGCCTGTTGCCGGAAGTGATCTCACTGATGCCCGCCTTGAAGCGGCTCAATCTTTCGAACAACCGGTTGCAACTGACCGAGCAGACCCTGCTCAAGCTGTCCCGGTTACGCAACCTGGAAGTGTTGATTCTCAATGACAACCCGCTGGGTGCAACGCTGGACGTCGGTGGGATGTTCGACCTGCGCTATCTCTCCATTCGCGAAACCCGAGCCACGGAACTGCCCAAGGGGTTGTCCCGCTTGCCCAATCTGGACCGGGTGGACTTGCGGGACAACGACATCAAGGAGTTGCCCGATTGGCTGTTTTCCAGCCCTCGACGTTTCAGCGAAACGATCAACCTGCGCCACAATCCTTTGTCGGGTGCCAGCAGCGATCGATTGAAGACGTATCGCGACAGCGTGGGCAACGGCATGGGCTATATCGAAGACGACATGACACGTCTGAACGAACAAGCGGCACGGGCACTCTGGTTGCCCGAGCAGGTGGGCGAAACCTTTGACCGGCGCAGCGCGATCTGGACTGCGCTCAAGGATGACCCGCAGTCGGACGGGTTGTTTCGGCTGTTGTCGGAGTTGATTCACACGGCCGATTCCGAGCAGGTTCAGGAAGATATGTCGCGCCGTGTGTGGAAAGTGCTCGAAGCGGTCGAGGGCGATTCAGCCTTGCGCGAGCAGGTACTGGAACTGGCGGCCAATCCGATCAACTGTACGGATTCGGCAGCCCTGAATTTCAGTCATCTGGAGGTGGCGGTTGAAGTCGACAAGGCGAGCCATCCTGCCACTTACGCCCGTTCGCCCATGCGGGCCTTGTTGACGCTGGGTCGTGGATTGTTTCGACTGGATCAACTGGATCGAATCGCCCGGGAACACGTCAGGGACCATCCTTCTGTCGATCCACTGGAAGTGAACCTGGCCTATCGAACCGGGCTGGCCGAGCACTTTCAGTTGCCGGGTCAACCCAGGCATATGCGTTACGCATCGTTGAGTGGAGTCACGGCCAGTGCTCTGGAAGCCGCGAAATCAAGAGTCACCCGCGCCGAACTGTCGCCTGCGTTGCTCACGTTCCTGGCGCAGCAACCGTTCTGGTGCGATTACCTGAAGCGGCAGTATCCACGGCAGTTCAACTCAATCAATGAAACCTGGTCGAGCAAAATCGACGCAGTGTTCGATCAGGCCGACCGCCTCACTTCCGGCTCCTATCTCACGCAACTCGATGCGATCAAGGTTGCGAAAGAGGACGCGGAAAACGCGGTGCTTGAACGCTTGACCGAAGCGGCAATCAGGGTGGCCGACCTGGGTATCTGTGCAATGCCGGAAGATTGATTGACCGGGGCTATTTGCCCCGGATCAAGCGCCGCAAGGCAAAACGGTTGGGGTGACAGGCTTCGGCCACGCTTCTGGGGATCGGCAGCGGTTCGTCATTGAGCCAGGCCGCGAGCAATTCACCGGACAGCGGCGCGGTGATCAGTCCCCGGGAGCCATGGCCGCTGTTGACGTACAGGCCATCGAGCCATGGGCATTCGATATCCGGTACCTGCCTTGCGTCCTTGCCCAGTGCTGCAAAAGCCTGAGCGAAGGCCTGGTTGTCGGCCAAGGGACCGACAATGGGCAAATAGTCGGGGCTGGTGCAGCGAAACGCGGCGCGGCCCTGGAGGCTCTGCGGATCAAGCGTGTCGGCTTGTAAACGGGTGACCAGATCGTGGGAGATTTCTTCGAGCATGGCCAGATTGCCCTGGTGTTCAGCCGTGGTCGGCGTCAGGTCATCGCTCTTGAAGTCGAAACTGGCACCCAGGGTGTGTTCACCCAGGCGCGCGGGAGCGACATAGCCTTCGGCGCAGACCACCATATTCAGTGCCTGACTTTGCGGGGTTTGCGCCAGACGGGTGATTTGCCCACGAATGCGTTTGAGCGGCAGCCCCTCGCATTGCGCCAGTTGCTGGATCTCGGCGGCGCCGGCCACTACCACCACCGGTGCGCTGGCGAGTAGACGTTCTGCGTCCCAGGCCTGCCATTGACCCTCGATCCTGCGCAGTTCCAGCACGTGGTGATGCGTCAGCAGTTGAATGCCGGGTTGCGATGCCTGCCATCGACACAAGGCGGGCGGATGGACCCAGCCACCTTGCGGAAAGTACAGACCACCCTGTGCCAGCCCGATACCGGCCAGTGCCTGTGCTCGAGGTTGATCGAGCAACTGCAACAGATCTTCCGGAAAGGCTTGAGCCAACTGCACCTGACGTTCGGCTTCCCGGGTGTTGAAACCCAGCTGCAGAACGCCGCAAGCGTCCCAGTCGATGCCGCGCTGCAAGCGTTCGAGCAGGCGCCGGGTGTAACCGAAACCACTGACAATCATTTGCGATAACGTGGTGCCGTGGGCGGATAACTTGAGGTAAAGCACGCCTTGGGGGTTGCCCGACGCTTCCTGGGCGATGTCGTTGTGGCGTTCCAGCACGGTCACTTGCCAGCCCCGCGCCGCCAGACTGGCAGCGCTGGCGCAACCGGCAAGCCCGGCACCGATCACCAGCGCCCGGCGGTCACCGGTTTGCGGTGCAGGTCGGCTGAACCAGGGTTTATCCGGCGCCGGGGCGGGAACGTCCTGTGGCCAAGCGATGAATTCACCGCGCAGTATTTCCCATTTGTGGCCGATACCCGGCGTGCGTTTCATCTTGAAGCCGGCGGCATTGAGCAGGCGTCGAACCCAACCGGTACTGGTGAAGGTGCTGATGGTTGCGCCGGGGGCAGCCAATCGTGCCAGTTCGGCGAACAATTCGGCGGTCCACATGTCGGGGTTTTTCGCCGGAGCAAAACCATCGAGGAACCAGGCATCGATTCGTGCATCCAGTTGCGGCAACTGTTCCAGGGCATCGCCGATCAGCAGGGTCAGTGTCACCCGGCCATCGGCCAGGGTCAGGCGCTGAAAACCCTGGTGAATCGCTACATACTGCGTCAGCAGTTGATCGGCAAACACCTTGAGCTCGGGCCATAGCGCTAGGGCGCGTTGCAGGTCGGCAGGACTGAGCGGGTATTTCTCGACACTGACAAAATGCAATCGCGCACTCGCCGTCGCGTGCTGCTCGAACACCTGCCAGGCACACAGAAAGTTCAGCCCCGTACCGAAACCGGTCTCGCCGATGACCAGGCGACCGTTGTCCGGCAATGCGGCGAAACGCTCGGCCAGGCGGTTTTGTTCGATGAACACGTAGCGGGTTTCGTCCAGCCCCGATTGATCGGAAAAGTAGACATCATCGAACACTCGCGAGTACGGGCGACCTTGGTCGTCCCAGTCGAGTTGGGCGTGGGGCATTACAGGTTTCATGGCAGGCTCGGCAACGTCAAGGCGGCCATTCTAGCCGATCGCGGGCGGGGTGCTTGATCCATGGCAACGTCGAGGGGGGAGCCGGCAGCGAAAATCGGATTTCTCCCCCGTGGGGGATGTCTATCCGCTAGTCTTGCTCACATCTGGAAGGGAGCCATCCATGTTCGAATCCGCTGAAATCGACCACGTTATCGACAAAGACACCTACGACGCCGAAGTTCCAGCCCTGCGTGAAGCCTTGCTCGAAGCACAATTCGAACTGCAGCAGCAGGGCCGGTTTCCGGTCATCATCCTGATCAACGGCATCGAAGGCGCCGGCAAGGGTGAGACCGTCAAGTTGCTCAATGAGTGGATGGACCCGCGCCTGATTGAAGTGCGCACCTTTGATCAGCAAACCGATGAAGAGCTGGCTCGGCCTCCGGCGTGGCGTTATTGGCGGATGCTGCCGGCCAAGGGGCGCATGGGGATTTTTTTCGGTAACTGGTACAGCCAGATGCTGCAGGCGCGGGTTCATGGCGTGATCAAGGATCCTCGATTCGATCAAAGCATTAACGCTGCCGAACGGCTGGAAAAGATGTTGTGCGATGAAGGCGCGCTGATTTTCAAGTTCTGGTTTCACCTCTCCAAAAAGCAAATGAAGGCGCGTCTCAAGGCGCTGGCGGACGACCCTCTGCACAGCTGGCGCATCAGCCCGCTGGACTGGCAACAATCGCAAACCTACGACCACTTCGTGAAATACGGCGAGCGCGTTTTGCGTCGTACCAGCCGCGACTATGCGCCCTGGCATGTGATCGCCGGAATGGACGCGCACTATCGCAGCCTTGTGGTGGGCAAGCTGTTGCTCGAAGGCCTGCAGGCGGCCCTGAAACGGCCGAAAATCCACCCGGAAAAAGTCAGCGCTGCTCCCGTTTTACCCAGCGTCGATCAACTGAACCTGCTCGACAGCCTCGACCTGACCTTGAGTTTGACCAAGGAGGATTACGAAGAGCAGTTGATTACCGAGCAGGCGCGGTTTTCCGGGTTGATGCGCGACAAGCGCATGCGTCGCCATGCACTGGTGGCGGTCTTCGAAGGCAACGATGCGGCGGGCAAGGGCGGTGCGATTCGGCGGGTCGCCGCAGCGCTCGACCCGCGCCAGTACAGCATCGTGCCGATTGCCGCACCCAGCGAAGATGAGCGTGCGCAGCCGTATCTGTGGCGTTTCTGGCGGCGCATACCGGCCCGAGGGAAATTCACCGTATTCGATCGCTCCTGGTATGGCCGCGTGCTGGTGGAGCGCGTCGAGGGATTCTGCAGCCCGGCGGACTGGCTGCGCGCCTATGGTGAAATCAACGATTTCGAAGAGCAGATCACCGATGCCGGCGTGGTCGTGGTGAAGTTCTGGCTGTCCATCGACAAGCAGACGCAACTGGAGCGCTTCCAGGCGCGGGAAGAAATACCCTTCAAGCGCTTCAAGATCACCGAGGACGACTGGCGCAACCGCGACAGATGGGATGATTACCGCACGGCCGTCGGTGACATGGTCGATCGCACCAGCACTGAAATCTCGCCCTGGACCCTGGTGGAGGCCAATGACAAGCGCTGGGCGCGGGTCAAGGTATTGCGCACGATCAATCAGGCGCTTGAGAAAGCCTTCGAGCGATCCGACAAGCGCGCACGCAAGGAGAAGAAAGACAAGCGGTGAAACGATGGTTACGCATACGCGGGGTGAATGATTGTCGCGGTCGGTAATTGCGTGGACTTATGCTCGGTCCACTTACTACCGACAACAACAATGAGGTATGCCATGCGTGAAGTGGTGATCGTCGACGGCGTGCGGACTGGCCTGGCCAAATCCTTTCGCGGCAAATTCAATCAGACTCGTCCGGACGACATGGCTGCGCACTGTGTCAACGCGTTGTTGGAGCGCACCGGCATCGATCCGGCCAGTGTCGAGGATTGCATCGTTGGTGCCGGCTCCAATGAAGGTGCCCAGGGCTACAACATCGGTCGCAATGTCGCGGTATTGTCGCGCCTGGGCATCGGCACGGCCGGCATGACGCTCAACCGTTTCTGTTCGTCGGGTTTGCAGGCCATCGCCATCGCCGCCAACCAGATCGCTTCCGGTTGCAGCGACATCATCGTCGCCGGTGGCGTCGAGTCGATCAGCCTGACCATGAAGAGCGTCAACACGGACAACCTGATCAATCCGCTGCTCAAGGAGCAGGTGCCGGGCATCTACTTTCCCATGGGTCAGACGGCGGAAATCGTTGCCCGTCGCTACAGCGTCAGCCGCGAGGAACAGGATCTGTATGCCCTGCAGAGCCAGCAGCGTACGGCTCTGGCACAGGCGGCGGGGCTGTTCGATGACGAAATCGTGCCGATGGCCGTGAAGTATCGTGTCGAAGACAAGGCGACCGGTCAGGTGCAAGTGCTCGACGGCATTGTCGATCGCGACGATTGCAACCGACCCGACACCACCCTGGACAGCCTGGCGGGATTGAAACCGGTCTTCGCCGAGGACGGTTCGGTCACGGCCGGCAACTCTTCGCAGCTGTCCGACGGTGCCTCGATGACCCTGGTTATGAGCCTGGAAAAAGCCCTGGCGCTGGGTTTGACGCCCAAGGCGTTTTTCCGCGGGTTCACCGTGGCGGGGTGTGAGCCGGATGAAATGGGCATCGGGCCGGTATTTTCCGTGCCGAAGCTGCTCAAGGCCAAGGGCTTGCAGATTGGCGACATCGACTTGTGGGAACTCAATGAAGCGTTCGCTTCGCAGTGCCTGTATGCGCGTAATCGCCTGGAAATCGACAACGACAAGTACAACGTCAATGGCGGTTCGATTGCCATCGGCCACCCGTTCGGCATGACCGGTTCGCGTCAGGTCGGGCATATCGTTCGCGAGTTGCAGCGACGCAACCTGCGATACGGCATTGTCACCATGTGCGTGGGGGGCGGGATGGGGGCGACCGGATTGTTTGAGGCGGTGCGTTAAACCGCGCGGTCCTCGTTGCCGGTCAGGTAGCCATCGCGAGCAGGCTCGCTCCCACAGAGATCAGCGGCGATCACAAATGCTGTGTATGCCACAAATCCTGTGGGAGCGAGCCTGCTCGCGATGAGGGCAACGGGATTGCGGGTGCGACCTGCACAGTTTCATTTACGGCCAGACGCAAACTGTCCCTGTGTGCCCTGCACCTGTGGGCCTAGAATGTCGATTCCAGACATTGGCTATCGGGGTTCGCATGCACATTTCATCGGGGCGCTGGGTTTACGGTCTGTTCCTGGCCCTGCTGACCGCGCTGCTGTGGGGAATCCTGCCGATCAAGCTCAAGCAGGTATTGCTGGTGATGGACCCGGTCACAGTCACCTGGTTCCGTCTGATGGTGTCCGGTGGCTGTCTGTTCGTTTATCTGGCGGCAACCAGACGCCTTCCCAGCCGCAAAGTACTCGGACCGCGTGGCGGCTGGCTGGTACTGATGGCGGTACTGGGCCTGGTGGGCAACTACGTGCTGTACCTGATGGGGCTGAACCTGCTCAGCCCGGGCACCGCGCAACTGGTGGTGCAGATGGGGCCGATCATGTTGCTGATCGCCAGTGTCTTTGTATTCAAGGAGCGCTTCAGCCTGGGGCAGGGCATTGGCCTGCTGGTGCTGTTGATCGGCTTCGCGCTGTTTTTCAATCAACGCCTGAGTGAACTGCTCACGTCCCTGACCGACTACACCGCCGGCGTGTTGCTGGTGTTGTTGGCGTCGACCGTCTGGACGTTCTATGCACTGGGGCAGAAGCAATTGCTGACGGTGTGGAATTCGTTGCAGGTCATGATGGTGATCTACCTGTTTTGCGGGCTGCTGCTGACGCCGTGGGTGCACCCGCTCGAAGCGCTGCAACTGACCCCCTTGCAAGGTTGGCTGTTGCTGGCGTGCTGCATGAACACCCTGATCGCCTATGGCGCATTTGCCGAAGCCCTGGCCCATTGGGAAGCCTCGCGGGTCAGTGCAACGTTGGCGATCACGCCGCTGGTGACATTTGGCGCCGTTGCCCTGGCGGCGTGGTTGTGGCCGGAGTTTGTGCATGCCGAAACCATCAATGGCCTGGCATATGGCGGGGCGGTGCTGGTGGTGCTGGGATCGGCGCTGGTGGCACTCGGGCCTTCGTTGATTGCCGGGCTCAAGGCGCGCAAGATCAGGATGGCGGCAGGTTAATCGCATCATCGTTCTTCGCGGGCAAGCCTCGCTCCTACAGGTTTTCGTTTAGACCTGTAGGAGCGAGGCTTGCCCGCGAAGACTGACTGCCAGGTGCTACAGAATTCAGCCCTTGGCCCCAGCCTCCAGCATGTTTTCGGGTCTGACCCAGGCGTCGAACTGCTCGTCGGTCAGATACCCCAATTGCAGCGCCGCTTCGCGCAAGGTCAGCCCTTCGCTGTAAGCCTTTTTCGCGATTTCCGCCGATTTGTCGTAGCCGATGTGCGGATTGAGCGCCGTCACCAGCATCAAGCCACGTTCCAGATGTTCAGCCATTCGTGTGGCGTCCGGTTCCAGGCCGGCGATGCAATGCTGCTGGAAGTTGCTGCAACCGTCACCCAGCAGGCGGATCGATTGCAGCAGGTTATGAATGATCACCGGTTTGAACACGTTCAGCTGCAAATGCCCCTGGCTCGCGGCGAAACCGATGGCCACATCATTGCCCAGCACCTGACAGGCCAGCATCGACAGTGCTTCGCATTGGGTCGGGTTGACCTTGCCGGGCATGATCGAGCTGCCAGGTTCGTTGGCCGGCAGTTTCACCTCGGCCAAACCGGCCCGTGGTCCGGAACCCAGCAGGCGCAAGTCGTTGGCGATTTTCATCAGGGTCACGGCAAGCGTTTTCAGTGCGCCCGATAGCGTGGTCAGCGGCTCGTGGCCGGCCAGGGCAGCGAATTTGTTCGGCGCAGTGATAAATGGCAGGCCGGAAAGCGCAGCCAGTTCTGCCGCGATGGCTTCTGCGAAACCGTGGGGCGAGTTCAGGCCGGTGCCGACCGCCGTACCGCCCTGGGCCAGTTCACAGACCGCCGGCAGGGCGCTGCGGATGGCGCGTTCGGCGTAATCGAGTTGCGAAATGAACGCCGAGATCTCCTGGCCAAAGGTAATGGGCGTTGCGTCCATCATGTGGGTGCGTCCGGTCTTGACCAGCTTCATGTGGCGCGCAGACAGCTCGGCCAGTCCACCGGACAATTCGCCGATCGCCGGCAACAAATGCTGTTGTACCGCCTGGGCGGCGGCGATGTGCATGGCGGTAGGGAAACAGTCGTTGGAGCTCTGGGAGCGATTGACATGATCGTTGGGATGGACGGGTGACTTGCCACCGCGCGGGTTGCCGGCCAGTTCGTTGGCGCGACCGGCAATCACTTCGTTGACGTTCATGTTGCTCTGCGTACCGCTGCCGGTCTGCCAGACCACCAGTGGAAACTGATCGTCATGCGTGCCTTCGAGCACTTCATCGGCCGCTTGTTCGATCAACCGGGCAATATCGGCCGGCAGATCACCATTGCGGTCATTGACCCGGGCGGCGGCCTTCTTGATCAGTGCCAGGGCGTGCAATACCGCCAGTGGCATGCGTTCGTTGCCTATGGCGAAGTTAACCAGCGAGCGTTGTGTCTGAGCGCCCCAGTAGGCGTCGTCCGGGACTTCAACCTGGCCCAGGCTGTCGGTTTCGATACGGCTCATCGGTCACACTCCTTCAGGTCTGATTGCGCAGTTTAGGCCGAGATCGACGGCCGGGGTTCCATCAGTCTGGATTCTCTTCATTCAACCCCTCTAATTCAGGCACGACAAGGCTTGGGGTTGAGTGACACACTTTTTTAGGCGCAGAATGGTCGCCCTTGGGGTTTTACCTCGCCTGCTAGAAAAGGAAACTCGATGACTCGTCTTCGTGCCATCTGTACCGCGGTTGCACTGGTTTGTGCCAGCGGCCAGGTTTTTGCCGATACTGCCAGCCACAATGCCAGCGCCGAAGCTTTCCTGACCCTGGCGCATGCTGACAAATTGGGCACTCCGGTGTACATGCAAGTCCAGCAGATGTTCGCCCAGCGCTTCGAACAAACCAAAGCGCCGGATTCGAAAAAAGCCGTGCTGGAAACCTACCAGGCCAAGGCCAACGCCGCTCTGGACCAGGCCATCGGCTGGAACAAGCTGAAGCCGGACATGGTCAAGCTCTACACCACCAACTTCACCGAATCCGAGCTCAAGGACCTGGTTGCGTTCTACCAGTCGCCTTTGGGCAAGAAAGTCATGGAAAAAATGCCGCAGCTGACTCAGCAATCGGCCCAGATGACTCAAGCCAAGCTTGAGAGCGCGGTGCCCGTGGTCAACAAGCTGCTGGCGGACATGACCGCCGAGCTGACGCCGAAAGACGCAGCCGCACCAGCCAAGAAAAAGCCTTAAGCGGAGTTGGGTATGACCATGCAACAACGCATCGAATCGACGCTGGCTCTGCTGCAGCCCCAGCATCTTGAGGTGCTGGATGAAAGCCACATGCACAGCCGCGGCTTGCAGACCCACTACAAGGCCGTGGTCGTCAGCGATCAGTTCGCCGGGCTCAATCGCGTCAAGCGCCATCAGAAAGTCTATGCCACGCTGGGCGAGTTGATGGGCGAATTTCATGCGTTGGCACTGCACACCTATACGCCTGAGGAATGGGCACAGATCGACGCGGCTCCGGCCTCGCCGACCTGCGCCGGTGGCAGCAAGCACTGAAATCGACACTTGTAGGAGCACGGCTTGCCGGCGAAGGCGATCTTGAGTACGTCATCTCCAGCAAGCCGTGGTCCTTCATTTTTGTTAGAATGCGAAACGCGCCGCTCACCCGGCGCGTTTTTTTTCGCATCCGGTTCACCCTTTGCGAGGGTAGCCACCTGGAGATTTACCCATGACACAACAGATTGTCGTGGCGGCACTGTATAAGTTCGTCACCCTCGAGGATTACGTCAGCCTGCGCGAGCCACTGCTCCAGGCAATGGTCGACAACGGCATCAAAGGCACGCTGCTGATCGCCGAAGAAGGCATCAACGGTACCGTGTCCGGTAGCCGCGAAGGCATCGACGGGCTGTTGGCCTGGTTGAAGAACGATTCTCGCCTGCACGATGTCGACCACAAGGAGTCGTACTGCGACGAGCAGCCGTTCTACCGCACCAAGGTCAAGCTCAAGAAAGAAATCGTCACCCTCGGCGTCGAAGGCGTGGACCCGAACAAAAAAGTCGGTACCTATGTCGACCCTCAGGATTGGAACGCGCTGATCAGCGATCCCGAAGTACTGTTGATCGATACCCGTAACGACTACGAGGTGTCGATTGGCACGTTCGAAGGTGCGATCGACCCGAAAACCACGAGTTTTCGCGAATTTCCCGACTACATCAAAGCCAACTTCGATCCGGCCGTGCACAAGAAGGTCGCAATGTTCTGCACCGGCGGCATTCGTTGCGAGAAGGCCTCAAGCTACATGCTGGGTGAAGGCTTCGAGGAGGTTTATCACCTCAAGGGCGGCATCCTGAAGTACCTCGAAGAAGTGCCGCAGGACGAAACCAAATGGCAGGGCGACTGTTTCGTGTTCGATAACCGTGTGACGGTGCGTCACGACTTGAGCGAAGGCGACTACGATCAATGTCATGCCTGCCGCACTCCGGTGAGCGTCGAGGATCGCGCCTCCGAACATTACGTGGCCGGCATCAGTTGCCCGCATTGCTGGGACACGCTGAGCGAGAAAACCCGTCGCAGCGCCATCGACCGGCAAAAACAGATCGAACTGGCAAAAGCTCGCAACATGCCTCACCCGATCGGCTACAACTACAAGCAAGCATCCACCGAGGCCTGAACCATGTCTGCACGCCTGCTCTATGTGATGGATCCGATGTGTTCCTGGTGCTGGGGCTTTGCTCCGGTTGCAAACGCATTGGTCGAGCAGGCGGCGGCCGCCGGCGTGGATGTGCACCTGGTGGTGGGTGGTTTGCGTACCGGCAGTGGTGCAGCACTTGAACCGGCCACCCGGCGTTACATTCTTGAACACTGGCAGGCAGTCACCGAGGCCACCGGCCAGCCGTTCAAACTGGAGGGTGCATTGCCCGAGGGATTTGTCTATGACACGGAGCCTGCCTGTCGCGCGCTGGTCACCGCGCGCAGCCTGGCGCCGGACTGTGCCTGGAAACTGCTCGGCCTGATTCAACATGCCTTTTATGCAGAAGGTCGCGACGTCACTCACGCCAGTGTGCTGGTCGAACTGGCCGAAAAGGCCGGCTTGCCGCGTATCGAGTTCGCTGCCGCGTTCGATCGCGCCGACATGCACAGCGCAACCGCTGCCGATTTCACCTGGGTGCAGGATCTGGGTATCGCCGGTTTCCCGACCCTGCTCGCAGAGCGGAACGGGCAATTGGCACTGCTGACCAATGGCTATCAGCCGCTCAATGTCTTGTCTGCGCTACTCGGCCGCTGGCTGGAGCGCGCTGCCTGTGCATGACATGCCCGACGACGTTGCAACCGTCAAACGTGTCGACCGCCTGAGCTGGGCGGAAATCCGCCGCCTGGCCCTTCATCACAAGAAATCCCTGTGGATCGCCAACGGTGTCGCCGTTCTGGCGACCCTGTGCAGCGTGCCGATTCCGCTGCTCCTGCCGCTGCTGGTGGACGAAGTGCTGCTGGGGCACGGTGACGCCGCGCTGAAGATCATGAACCTCGTGTTGCCTGCGTTCTGGCAAAAGGCAGCGGGTTACATCGGCCTGATGCTGCTGGTGACGCTGATCCTGCGGTGCGCGGCCTTGTTGTTCAACGTGGTCCAGGCGCGCTTGTTCGCCGCCCTGGCCAAGGACATCGTGTACCGCATTCGCATCCGCTTGATCGACCGGCTCAAGCGCATTTCCCTGGGTGAGTATGAAAGCCTGGGCAGTGGCACGGTGACCACGCACCTGGTGACCGACCTCGATACCCTGGACAAGTTTGTCGGCGAAACCCTCAGCCGATTCCTGGTGGCCATGCTGACGCTGGTCGGCACCGCAGGGATCCTGGTGTGGATGCACTGGAAGCTGGCATTGCTGATCCTGCTGTTCAACCCCTTGGTGATCTACGCCACGGTGCAGTTGGGCAAACGGGTCAAACACCTGAAGAAACTCGAGAATGACAGCACTTCGCGCTTCACCCAGGCCCTGACTGAAACGCTCGACGCGATCCAGGAAGTTCGCGCCGGCAACCGTCAGGGGTATTTCCTTGGGCGGCTGGGTTTGCGGGCCCAGGAAGTGCGCAACTATGCAGTCAATTCGCAGTGGAAGACCGACGCGTCGAACCGTGCCAGTGGCCTGCTGTTCCAGTTCGGTATCGATATTTTCAGGGCGGCGGCGATGCTGACCGTGCTGTTCTCCGACCTGTCCGTCGGCCAGATGCTCGCGGTGTTCAGCTACCTGTGGTTCATGATCGGTCCGGTAGAACAGCTGTTGAATCTGCAATATGCCTATTACGCCGCCAGTGGGGCGCTGTCGCGCATCAACGAACTGCTGTCGCGTGCCGACGAGCCGGAGTATCCCAATGGTGTCGATCCGTTCAATGGACGTGAAACCGTCGGTATCGAGGTTCAGGGCCTGAGTTTCGGCTATGGCGACGAGTTGGTGTTGAACCAGATGAACCTGTCCATCGCCCCCGGTGAAAAGGTCGCGATTGTCGGTGCCAGCGGCGGTGGCAAGAGCACATTGGTGCAGTTGCTGCTGGGGCTGTACACACCGCAGGCCGGGACCATTCGTTTCGGTGGTTCGACTCAGCAGGACATCGGCCTGGAAACCGTGCGGGAGAACGTTGCCGTAGTCCTGCAACACCCGGCGCTGTTCAACGATACCGTGCGCGCCAACCTGACCATGGGGCGCAGCCGCAGCGATGACGATTGTTGGCGGGCCCTGGAGATCGCCCAGTTGCACGCCACCATTGCCGAGCTGCCCAATGGCCTGGACAGCATTGTCGGCCGCTCCGGTGTGCGCCTGTCCGGTGGGCAGCGGCAACGCCTGGCGATTGCCCGGATGGTATTGGCCGAGCCGAAAGTGGTGATCCTCGACGAAGCCACCTCGGCACTCGACGCCGCCACCGAATACAACCTGCATCAGGCGTTGGCGCGGTTCCTGAGCCACCGCACCACGCTGATCATTGCCCACCGGTTATCGGCGGTGAAACAGGCCGACCGGGTGCTGGTGTTCGACGGCGGGCAAATTGCCGAGGATGGCGACCATCAGCAGTTGATTGCCGAGGGTGGGTTGTACGCCAAGTTGTATGGGCATTTGCAGCAGCACTGAGTCACTGCCACAGCACCCTCAAGGCGTCTGCCCCGCCCGTATGACCGAACTCTTTCATGACCATGGAACATGACTCGCAGGGTCGCATGGTGGTCGCGATGTCGACTGAGCGAAGTTCATTGGGGTCGGGGTATTTCTCGCGCAGCACACGAATCAGTTTGCTTTCGCTGTCCAGTGAAGTGGGGCGTACCGCCATCGAGGGATGATACGTGCCGATATTCTTGATGGTCAGCGGCACGGCCAGCAGATGATCGTCGTTTGTCAGATCCAGCGAAGTCCGGGGAAAGGACTGGTTGTAGTCGATGTTGATGTAGGTTGTGTCGCCGATCCGCACGTGATTTGCGCCCAGATGTCGGAACAGCGGTAGGCGGGTGGTGGAGCCTTGTGCCCCCGATACGCTGACATAGATCTCCCGTTTGCCATTGGTGGTGGTAACGTCGGCATAGGCAATGTTCCTCGCGTTGAGCGGGCGCTCATACCTGGGCAACAGGGTTTGCAGTTTTTGCATGGTGCTGTCGATACGCAGTGAGGCGCCTGCATTCGCCGGATTGATGACTGGCGAAAGGAAGAGGGTATCGAATATTTCCGCTGTCCTCTCCCGAAATGCCTGGGAAGCGTCCTTGCTACGGGTCCAGGCAGTCGCGCCTTCTTGTTTCTGCGCGATAATCATTCGGGTTCGATGATCGTACATCAACGCTTCTCCAGGGCTGGTGTCCAGTTTCAACCATTTCATCGTGATTGGGGGATCGCTCGGAACACCGAGTGGCAGGGCAATTTCCTCCATGGTTTTCATGGCGCGTTCGATGTCTTCAAGTTTGTGAATACGCGCGTTGTTGTTAGCCATCAAGCCGCCTTCATACACCACCAGTAATTCTGCTCCGAGCGTTCCTTCGGCCATCTGGTCCGGCGGTATGCGATGGAATGTCAGTTCCTTTCCGGGTGTCTGCCCTTTGGGGATTGTCGCCAGGTAATACTCGCGGGTATTGACCCTGAAAAAAGCGTATTGCGCTGAGTCGTCGATTGCGGGCACCAAAATGGCACCGACCCGGTGGGAGTCATCAATCCCGTCGTAGGTCCCCTTGACATTGACTCGAGCAAAAATGCCTTTGCGAAACTGCAATATCGCGCGGGTCTGTTGCCTTGGAATCAGCTTGCCCCTTTTAAAGCCGAGCATTGCAAGGTTGCCGGTAAAGAGCGTCGGCTTATCGTTAGTGATGCGATAGAGCTGGTTGTCGAGCGCTAGAAACTCCCCCTCGTGTCCCCGGAGTGGGGCAGGTTCGGATACCCTGTCGCCAAACCAGGGGGCGTAGCCCTTTTTTTTGTCGATTGTGTCGATTGGTGGCGTGGGGGCGGGTTCATTGCCGGCCACATAGCTGACACGACACTCCCCCGAGTGACCGGGCACCCTTCGTGGTCGGCAAGGTATTGGTGTCCATTGCTTGCTATCATCGATCAGGTCGAAGCGGCGCAGTGCGTTGCGATCTATACGATAGGGCACGTCGTCTATGAATACGGTTGTGCGGCCGTCGATTTCCAGAACCTGTCGAGACCGCGTCTGACCAGGGACTTCGACAAAAGCCAGTTCTTCGTTTCTTTTCACGATGCTGTAGTTGGAACGCCCCTGGGAGACTTCACCCGATGAAGTCAGCAGGCGAGGTCCGAATGGGCGGTAGGACCGCGGATCAATCAGGTAAAACCCGGAACGCAAGGGAAGGGCGGTGCGCACATGGACATCGTCCACACCCCTGACCGTGGCCAGTTGATCGCTGGTCGACAAAGGTTTCCAGCGGCCTGCGTTGTTTATTCGTGGAACGCTTTTGACGAAGTTGTAGTCGCCGGCCATGCCAGCGGTGGCTTTGATTCTGAAAATGCCTGACTTTCCCAACTTTAGCGCGACGCTTCCCAATGCCTGGAACAGCAACAGTGGATTGAGTGATTGCAGAGCCAGGATTGTCACGTCTTTGACCAGCGTCGAAAACGCAATCAGTCGTGCACCTACCGTCAGTTGACCTGTATTGCGCAGCAGTTTCACCGAGCCCGAGACAAGTTTTCCTATCGGCGCGATGAAGAGTGCGACATCCATTCCCAGACCGAATGCACCGTTCACCTTACGTTCCAAATCATTGGAGGTCATGTTGTCGATAGCACCCCAGATGGGTACGAGCGATGTGAAAAAGTCTTGAATTTTTTTCCGGGAAGAAGTTTCGCGGTCAAATTTTGTCTGGCCATAAGCCGACTCGCGAAGTGCTTCCGGGTCAATGAACAATAAATGGGTAGCGATGAAATGACTGATTTCCTTGCACCGTTTTGAACTCAGTGTCAGAACGAGGTCGTCGGCATCCTCGGGAACGGTGGCAGGTGCATGGAATGAGTCGCCCAGTTGCTCGATGATTGCCTCGCAACGGGCTGCATTTGTGGGGAGGCTACCCGTTGAATGAGCCTTCCAGTCAAAAGGTAACATCTGATGATCGAGGAATTTGGCGAGATACTGAGCCAGCCCTATGCCTCTTGTCTCCGTTTTGAGAACGCCGCCGAATTGACCTGGATCCAGGTTGTTGATGCGGCGTATAACGGCGGCTCTTGGCAGCAGCTCAAAGGTTCTGACAATCCCGTTATACCTTGTTGTCAAAAGCAAGCCATTGCGGGCGCGAAGTGGAAGGACATTTTTTTGATTATTTTGCAGGGGGGATAATTCATCACTCTTTCTCCTCAATGTGTAAATTTTGAGTGTGCCGCGTTCAAGGGCCTCGCGGTCGGAATAGGTCAGTGAGGACAGAAGATGACGTATCAGCGTTTCATAGGCAGAAGTCAGTGAAGCCATGTAGTCGCCGAATTTTTTTTCAAACAGTTTCTTGATATCGGGAATGACTCCGTATGCATTGCATGTATTACGCGTTTCGACATGAAGGTTTCGATGCTCATCGATGAATAAAGCGAAATTTTCGGTGTTGGTGCCTTTTTTGAATACGACCCAGTGTTCGTTGTTCCCAAGTTTGTTTTCCGCCACGATGTCATCAATGCAATAGCGCACTCTCTCCCAATAACGATCTTGGGTGAAAAGTGCCAGTTCATGGTCGTTCCAGGAAAAGTTGTTGAAGAGGCTGTTTTTATCAGAAAGTTTCGGGGGAATATCTTCGATAACAGCTTTTGCGAGGGCCAGGCGTTCGGGCGGTAACTTGTCAAGTTCTGCGGGGGTATCGGTCAGTTCGCGGGTGCATTTGTCCAGTTCTGACACGGCAATATCAATCTGAGCCTGTGTGTATTCTTCAAATGGCTTTTCAGGAATAATGTTCTGGCTTGTCGCCCATTCCATCGTCGGTCGCAGTCGTGCAAGTGCTACTCCGTAAAGCTGGTCTTGCGATGCTGTCTCGCTGATTTTCAGTGGCAAGTTAATTAACCGCTCAAACCTATAGCCGCTTAGCGCCCGGGAGGAGATCGCATGAACGAGGTTTACGCCATTCACAAAATTGACCCAGGCCACCGTGCCTCTGTAAGGCAGCTCTTCGGGGATATCGCGAATCTGGAATTCGGTTGGGAACCGGCAAAGGAATAATCTCGCCATGACAATGGCTTCAGCTTCCGACGCCGCTCGTTTTGAAGCCTGCAAGTGCTGCTCGAAATCGGTCCAAATGGCTTTGTAGCTCTTTCCCCAGTTCAAGCGGGATTGCAGGTCGTACCCGGCGATTCTGTCGGGATACTCAATGACTTGTGACGTAAACCAGATCTGCAGTGCGTTGGCGACTACTTTGGTGCGGATGTTCGGCGCGGTTTCTTCTCCACGTTTTGTGCCGTACCAGTCCAGCGCAGATAGCAACGTATCACCCAACTCCTGCGCTTCGTCGCTTTGCAGTATTTTTTGCAGGAAGACAGCTGGCTGGATGCGGACGCTCTCAAGCGATGCCGAAGAAAGAATGTCATTGGCCAGATGGGACAGTGGAGATGCAATTTCTTCTGGCAATACCCTTTGAATGACTTTTTTGATTTCGCCCGTCATGAATTGGCGATTCAGTTCATCCCGGGATTCGTCTGATTGATCGCCATGGAAAAAATGTTGTCCGGCTGCTTCGAAAGGGCTGGAGATCAGATCAAGCAGGTTGAAGTCTTCTTCCAACCCCAATTGGTAGCTTGCATGAATGTCTTCAAGGATTTCGATGGCGGTCTGATGTTCGGCGGCGACAGTCGGATTCCAAGGTGCCATGCCATGGAAGGTGGCGAATCTCGGGACTGAAACCAGGCCGTCATGGCGAATTTGTCCGCCCATCCAGGCGACAGATTTTTCGATGACGATTCGCAGTTCCTGCCATATCGAGTTTCCTTGCAACGACAGTCTGGTCCTGTTGGCTCCATCGGCATCTGACGTTTCATACACAAAGTTCCCATCTTCCAGAGTGACGATCAGATTGTTCGCAGAGACGCCGTTGTCCAGGCACAACCCTTTGAAATCCGGATCTTCGATCAGCGATCGTAACGCGACCTGGCCGATTGCGTTTTCCTGCCCCAAAGGTGAAGAGGGGTGAGGCCTGATCAATGTCTGTGAAAATAGAGCCAGGGAAGTCACCTTCTCCTTCAACGTGGATAACAACAGTTCATAGTCCTGAAGTTGACCCTGATGCACCTGGGCGGTGTCAGGCCTGGAGGTGTCCGGGACGCTTGGCGTTTCATTTGAAAGCGGTGTGTGCATGATGTGGCATCTCTTGTCAGGTTTCGGTCGGTTCCCTGCGGTACTTGACCGGGGTGCTACCGATTACAACGGCCTGCAAGAGAGTCCGTGCGGTACATGTGTATGGCGTAAGGACTGACGTGCGTTTTTATTCGTTACTTGCCGGGACCTGCAACGCCCCCTAGGCTACCCATAGCGAATTCGTCCGGATGACGATCAAGCAGTGCTATTGCAAGGGACCACATGAATCAAACGCGGACTCTCGGAACGCCACGGTTGTTGGGCATCGTCTGGCCATTTATCGCCGTTGTGTTATTTCAAGCCTTGTTGGGGGGTGTCAGCCTTTACGTGCTGTCGGCCGTGCGTGGCTATGTCGGCGGCGAAAGCCTGTGGTCAAAGGGCCAGAAAGACGCCATCTATTACCTCAACCTCTATGCCGACAGCGGTGACGAGGCGATTTTCCACAAGTATCAGAGTGCGATTGCCGTGCCCCAGGGCGGCCATGAGTTGCGCGTGGCGCTGGACCTTCAGCCACCTGATATCGAAGCGGCGCGTGCGGCGATCCTCAAGGGCGGCAACCATCCGGATGATGTTTCCAGCCTGATCTGGCTCTACCTCAATTTCAGACACTTCAGTTATCTGGAAAAAGCCATCGACCTCTGGACGCTGGGCGATGCGTATCTGGTCAAGCTCGATGATGTTGCCCGGGACATGCACCGGCACATTACTGCCAGCCCGGCCACCGGCGCCGATATCCTGCGCTGGAAGGAGCAGATTTTTGCAATCAATGAGGAAGTGACGCCGCCGGCAAAGGCCTTCAGCGATGCCTTGGGTGAGGGGTCGCGCGTCATACTTCGCCTGTTGCTGGCGATCAACCTCGCCACCGCTCTGGGTTTGATCGCCCTGGCGCTGATGCGTACGCACAAGCTGCTCAAACAGCGTCACGCGTTTGCCGACGCGTTGCAGTTGGAGAAGGACCGTGCGCAAATCACCCTGCAATCGATTGGCGATGGAGTGATCACCACCGATGTGGAGGGTGCCATCACCTACATGAATCCGGCCGCCGAAGCCTTGACTCACTGGAAGTCCGAGCAGGCAACGGGTTTGCCTTTGGCGGCGCTGTTCAATCTGCTGGAGGAGAATACGCAGGCCGATGGTTTTACCCTGATCGAACGCATTTTGAGCGGGCAACTCAGCGGCGGCAGCGAGCATTCCAGACTCATCCAGCGCCTGGATGGCAGTACCGTCTCGGTAACGCTGGTCGGTGCGCCAATCCGCAATGCCGGCAAGGTCAGCGGCACGGTGCTGGTGTTGCACGACATGACCCAGGAGCGGCAATACATCGCCAACCTGTCCTGGCAGGCCACCCATGACGCCCTGACCGGCCTGGCCAACCGTCGCGAGTTCGAGTACCGCCTGGAGATGGCGCTGCATACCCTGTCACGGCATCCGGGGCGCCATGCCCTGATGTTCCTCGATCTGGATCAGTTCAAACTGGTCAACGATACCTGCGGGCATGCTGCAGGGGATGAGTTGCTGCGGCACATCTGCGCCTTGTTGCAGTCGGGGTTGCGCGAAGGCGATACCCTGGCCCGCCTGGGCGGCGACGAGTTCGGGATTTTGCTGGAGAACTGCGCCCCGGATGCGGCGGAGAAAATCGCCGAAGCGCTGCGCCAGACCGTGCAAAACCTGCATTTTGTCTGGAAGGGCCGACCATTCGTGACCACGGTGAGCATCGGTCTGGTTCATGTCGCGCAAAATCCAACGACCCTGGAGGCCTCGCTGCGTGCTGCCGACATGGCCTGCTACATGGCCAAGGAAAAGGGGCGTAACCGCGTGCAGGTCTATCATCCTGACGATTCGGAGCTGTCCCTGCGCTTCGGCGAAATGGCGTGGGTACAGCGCTTGCACATGGCGCTGGAGGAGGATCGCTTCTGTCTGTATGCCCAGGAAATCGCGCCTTTGGGCGGTACTGCAAAGGACGGGGGGCATATCGAGATTCTGTTGCGCTTGCATGATGAAGCCGGCCGGATGATCTTGCCGGACAGTTTCATTCCGGCCGCCGAGCGTTACGGGTTGATGATGTCCCTTGACCGTTGGGTCGTGGAGAACGTTTTCAAGATCATTGCCCAGTGTCACGCTGAACGCCGTCAGGGGCCGCTGGCCATGTGTGCGATCAATCTGTCAGGCACAACCATTGGTGACGAGGCGTTTCTCGACTTCCTGCGGGAACAATTTGTGGCTTATTCCGTGCCGCCTGAAATGATTTGTTTTGAAATCACTGAAACCAGCGCAATTTCCAATTTGGGCAGCGCAATTCGTTTTATCAATGAACTCAAAGGCTTGGGTTGCCTTTTTTCGTTGGATGATTTTTGCGCCGGTATGTCTTCATTCGCTTACCTGAAACATTTGCCTGTAGACTTCCTGAAGATCGACGGGAGTTTCGTAAAGGATATGCTGGACGACCCGATTAACCGCGCCATGGTCGAGGTGATCAATCACATCGGACATGTCATGGGCAAGCGTACGATTGCCGAGTTTGTCGAGACACCTCAGATCGAGCAGGCATTGCTGGAGATCGGGGTGGATTACGCTCAAGGGTATGTCATTGAACGTCCTCAGCTGTTTACCTGTGACAGCTTGCAAAGTCGTCCTGCCAGGCCCCAGCCGCTGTTGTTCAAGGCTCCGGGCACGTTCCGTTGAAGTCTCGCGTTGATCTGACAATCACAATCAAAAGGAGCCCGACAGTGATCGACACATTCAACCGAACCGGACCACTCATGGAAGCTGCCAGTTATCCTGCCTGGGCCCAGCGCCTGATTCAGGATTGCAGCGAGAGCAAGCGCCGGGTTGTCGAACACGAACTGTATCAGCGCATGCGTGACAACAAACTCAGTGCAAAGACCATGCGTCAGTACCTGATCGGTGGCTGGCCGGTGGTCGAACAGTTCGCGTTGTACATGGCACAAAACCTGACCAAGACCCGTTTTGCCCGTCATCCGGGCGAAGACATGGCGCGTCGCTGGCTGATGCGAAATATTCGTGTCGAATTGAACCACGCTGACTACTGGCTGAACTGGAGTCAGGCCCACGGTGTCAGTCTCGAGGATCTGCAGGCGCAGCAGGTGTCTCCGGAGCTTCATGCCCTGAGTCACTGGTGCTGGCACACAAGTTCCGCCGATTCGCTGATCGTGGCCATTGCCGCCACCAACTACGCCATTGAAGGTGCAACCGGTGAATGGTCGGCGGTGGTTTGTTCCAGCGGCGTGTATGCAGCATCGTTCCCTGAGGAAAATCGCAAGCGTGCAATGAAGTGGTTGAAGATGCATGCACAATACGACGATGCCCACCCGTGGGAAGCGCTTGAAATCATCTGCACGCTGGCGGGGATGAACCCGAGCAAGGCGCTGCAGACGGAGTTGCGCCAGGCGATTTGCAAGAGCTACGACTACATGTACCTGTTCCTGGAGCGCTGCATGCAACTGGAGCACGCTGAAAGAGCGCCGGTGGCTCGTGAGCGGCTGGAGTTGGCGGAGAGCTGATACAGGCAGCCTGCAATAAACTGTGGGAGCGAGCCTGCTCGCGATGAGATCGACTCATCAACATGTTCGTTGATTGATTCGACCCCATCGCGAGCAGGCTCGCTCCCACATCGGTTTTGTAGTGTGGCTAAAACTCAACCTGCCATCGTGAGCCGGTTGCGCCCCTCGCGCTTGGCGATATAGAGCGCGTTATCGGCTCGTCGCAAAAGGCTTTCGACAGACTCACCGGGCAGCAAGGTCGAGCAGCCCAGGCTTACGGTCAGCCCGATCGACTGGCCATCGGCAAGATACTCCTCGACTTGTGCCGCCATTCGCAGGCGTTCACCAATCATTGCAGCGGCTTCCCGGCTCGTGTTGGACAGAAGTATCAGAAACTCCTCGCCACCATAACGAAACACCATGTCCACGTTGCGCAACTGACGTTTGATCGAGGCGGCAACGGCCTTGAGCACGTCATCACCGGCGCTGTGTCCGAAATTGTCGTTGATCTGCTTGAAGTGATCGATATCCAGCATCAGCAGGGACAAAGGCTGCAGGTGGCGTCGCGACAGTTCGATTTCTCGCAGCAGCGTCTGGTCCATGGCGATACGGTTACCAGTATCTGTCAGCGGGTCACGCAGTGCGCTTTGAGTGGCGGCGCGGTAGAGCAGGGTGTTGCGCATCGGGTAGAGCAGTGCAGCCAATAGCGACTCCAGATTGCCCTGCTCCTGCTCACTGAAGCGCTGGTTGCGGCGAAACACCAGTTCGCCCAGGTGTTCGCCTTCGTGACTGAGGCTGTAACTGATCGAATGGTGGCCGCGTTGACCGAATTCCAGGCGCAAGTCGCTGCTCTTGTGCTCATAGCTCAATGCATCGAGTGGTACGAGGCGCTGAATTTCGTGGAAGAACAGTCCGAGGATGCGTTGTGGCTCAAGGCTGGTTTGCAGCTGCATGTTCAATTGCTGGCGCAATTGCGCAAGGCTGACAGGTCTTTCCAGAGTTGGTTGCTGCTGACCAAAGCCCAGGCGTTGCAATTTGGCGCTATCGAAGTCAATTGCGTTGGTCTGGGACGGTGATTTCATATGGCATGCGCCCTTGAGCAGTAAGGCTGTCTTACAAGCTGGGTGAGAGCGGCTTTGGGCTGCGCGTCATACTGGTCCGTCAGTCCCGTAGGACAATTCGTACAAGTTTAATCTGCTTTGTACAAGATTAGGAGACTGCCGACCCCGAACTCGCCCTGCTCGTTTTCACGCAGTGTGTCTGGACCACTTCACAGCGAAAGTCGTGCCATTCAAGGGGTGGTTTAAAAAACGTATATAAATCAAAGAATTATTTATGTTGAAAATGGGGAGGTCAGATTCCGCGACATTTGATTGACTGAGAATTCGACATTCCCCAAGTGCCGTGACAGTAAGCTGGCACGGCACAAAAGCGACGTACGGTATCTACTGAGCGTTGAATGCCTGGCCGTTGATGCCGCTGCTGTCCGGACCCATGAGGTACAGGTAGACCGGCATGATCTCTTCAGGTGTCGGATTGTTCAGCGGGTTTTCGCCTGGATACGCCTGGGCACGCATGCTGGTTCGGGTTGCACCGGGGTTGATACTGTTGGAGCGTACCGGCGCCACGGTGTCGACTTCGTCCGCCAGGGTCTGCATCAGGCCTTCGGTGGCGAACTTGGATACGCCGTAGGCTCCCCAATACGCGCGCCCCTTGCGACCGACGCTGCTGGACGTGAATACCACCGACGCGTCCTGAGACAGCTTGAGCAAGGGCAGCAGCGTGCTGGTAAGCATGAACATGGCGTTGACGTTGACCTGCATCACCCGCATGAAGTTTTCGCCGGAAAGCTGTTCGATCGGCGTGCGTGGGCCAATGATCGAGGCGTTGTGCAGCAAGCCGTCGAGGTGGCCGAATTCGCCTTCGATCATTGCCGCCAGTTCATCGTATTGATGAGGCAGTGCGGTTTCCAGGTTGAATGGAATGACCACTGGCAGGGGATGACCGGCGGCTTCGATTTCATCGTAGACCTGAGCCAGGTTGGCTTCGGTCTTGCCCAGCAGCAACACGGTGGCGCCGTGGGCCGCGTAGGTTTTGGCAGCGGCGGCGCCGATGCCGCGACCGGCGCCGGTGACGAGAATGACGCGGTCCTTGAGCAGGTCGGGGCGGGCGGAATAATCAAACATAAAAACCTCGAATTCAGGGATTGGCCCCTGCAGGAGCACGGCTTGCCGCCGTTAGCGTCTTCGGCGTTGCAAGCTGCGCTCCCACAGAAAACAGATCGGCTCAACAGCCGCAGAGGGCGTTATCGAGCACTTTGCGCAATTCCAGAGGGTGATCGATCACCACATCCGCGCCCCAGTGCCGCGGGTTGTCGTCCGGATGGATGTAGCCGAAGGTCACGGCCGCGGTTTTGGTGCCGGCGTCACGTCCCGATTCGATATCTCGCAGGTCATCACCCACGAACAGCACGCTGGCCGGGTCCAGGTCCAGCATCTTGCAGGCAAGGATCAGTGGCTCGGGGTCGGGTTTGCTGTTCTTCACGTGGTCGGGGCAGATCAGCAGTGCCGAGCGCTCGGCCAGGCCGAGCTGCTGCATGATCGGCTCCGCGAAACGCACGGGTTTGTTGGTGACCACGCCCCAGGCCAGATTGGCCTTCTCGATGTCCGCCAGCAGTTCCCCCATGCCGTCGAACAGTTTGCTGTGAACGGCGCAACCTTTGAGGTAACGCTCCAGGAACTCCAGGCGCAGTTCCTCGAAGCCCGGGGATTCGGGGTCCATGGCAAAGGTCACGGCGACCATTGCCTTGGCGCCACCGGAGATTTCATCGCGGATGTGTTTGTCATTCATCGGCGGCAAACCGCGGTCGGCACGCATTGCCTGGCAAATGGCAATGAAGTCCGGCGCGGTGTCGAGCAGGGTGCCGTCCATGTCGAAAAGAACTGCTCTGATACGCATCGGCTTACTCCTCGCGCAGGGTCTGGATCATGTAGTTGACGTCCACGTCGGCCGCCAGTTTGTAGTGCTTGGTCAGCGGGTTGTAGGTCAGGCCGATGATGTCCTTGACGGTCAGGCCGGCCATACGGCTCCAGGCACCCAGTTCGGACGGACGGATGAACTTCTTGAAGTCGTGGGTACCGCGGGGCAGCAGCTTCATGATGTATTCGGCGCCGACGATGGCGAACAGATACGCCTTCGGGTTGCGGTTGATGGTGGAGAAAAACACCTGTCCGCCGGGCTTGACCATGCGGAAGCAGGCGCGGATCACCGAGGAGGGGTCCGGCACGTGTTCCAGCATTTCCAGGCAGGTGACAACGTCGAACTGCCCGGGCAATTCTTCGGACAGTGCTTCGGCGGTGATCTGCCGGTATTCGACGTTCACCCCGGATTCCAGCTGATGCAATTGAGCGACCGCCAAAGGCGCTTCGCCCATGTCGATACCCGTCACGGTGGCGCCACGCTGGGCCATGGCCTCGCTGAGGATGCCGCCGCCGCACCCGACATCGAGGACTTTCTTGCCGGCCAGGTTGACCCGTTCGTCAATCCAGTTGACCCGCAGCGGATTGATATCGTGCAGGGGTTTGAACTCGCTTTCGCGGTCCCACCAGCGATGGGCCAGGGCTTCGAATTTGGCGATTTCGGCGTAGTCGACGTTGCTCATGGTTTAAGTCCTCGAAAAACTTGAAAAGTCCTGATGCCCCACAGGGGCTCGTTATTCGGTGTGGCCGCCGATGCGCTGGCCCCAGGCCTTGGCGGCGGAAATCAGCTGTTGTTCGTCCAGGCGAGTCAGGCGACGATCGTCGAGCAGTTGCTTGCCGGCGACCCAAAGGTGTTTCACGCAGTCCCTGTCGGTTGCATAGATAAGCTGCGAAACCGGATCGTAGACGGGTTGCCGGGCCAGGCCGGACAGGTCGAAGGCCACGATGTCGGCGGCTTTGCCGACTTCGAGCGAGCCGACTTCGGCATCGATTCCCAGGGCGCGGGCGCCGTTGAGGGTGGCCATACGCAGGGCGCGATGGGCGTCCAGGGCGGTGGCGGAGCCAGCAACGGCTTTGGCCAGCAGCGCGGCCGTGCGGGTTTCGCCGAGCAAGTCCAGGTCATTGTTGCTGGCCGCGCCATCGGTGCCGACGGCGACATTGACACCCGCCTGCCACAAGCGTTCTACCGGGCAGAAACCGCTGGCCAGCTTCAGGTTCGACTCAGGGCAATGAATGACACTGGTATTGCTTTCTACCAGCAACGCCAGGTCTTCATCGCTGATCTGGGTCATGTGAACGGCCTGGAAGCGCGGTCCCAGCATGCCCAGGCGGGCGAGTCGGGCCAGTGGGCGTTCGCCGCGCTGTTCGACCGATTGCTGCACTTCGAAGGCGGTTTCATGCACATGCATATGGATCGAAGCGTCCAGCTCTTCGGCGATCACCCGGATTTTTTCCAGGTTTTCATCGCCAACGGTATAGGGCGCATGGGGGCCGAAGGTGATTTTTATGCGCTCGTGGTGCTTCAAATCGCCAAACAGTTCGATGCCCTGACGAATGGCTTCGTCCGCGGTTGCAGCGCCCGGGATCGGGAAGTCGAGGATCGGAATCGCGATCTGCGCGCGAATACCACTGTTGTGCACGCGTTCGCTGGCAACCTTCGGGAAGAAATACATGTCAGAAAAACAGGTGATGCCGCCTTTGATCTGCTCGGCGATGGCCAGATCCGTACCGTCGCGTACAAAATCCTCGTCGACCCATTTGGCCTCGGCCGGCCAGATGTGGTTCTCCAGCCAGGTCATCAGTGGCAAATCATCCGCCAGGCCGCGGAACAGGGTCATCGCCGCATGCCCGTGGGCATTGATCAGGCCAGGGCTGAGCAACATGTCGGGCAATTCGCGTACTTCGCTTGCATTAAGCTTCAGTGCGGCGGAACGTGGGCCGATGAAAACGATGCGCCCGTCACGGATGCCCAGGCCGTGATCCTTGAGCACGACGCCAGCGGGTTCGACGGGTACCAGCCAGGTCGGCAGCAATAACAGGTCGAGCGCAGCGGCAGTGTTCGGCATCGAGGGACGGTTCCAGTGCTTTTGTAAAAGATGGCGAAGTATACCCGAGCGTCTTCGCGGGGGGATCGCTATAATCGGCGGCTTTTGTTCATGAGTGCGGGGTGTGGGATGCGCGATCGACTGTTGGCTGCGGAGAAGGTGAAAGCCATCGATTGGCGTGATGGCGCCCTGTATCTGCTGGATCAGCGTATTTTGCCGTTCGAGGAAACCTGGATCGCCTACACCAGTGCGGCAGGCGTGGCCGAGGCCATTCGCTCGATGGTGGTGCGCGGAGCCCCGGCGATCGGTATCAGCGCCGCTTATGGCATTGTGTTGGCCGCCCGCGCCCGGATTGCCGAGGGAGGTGACTGGTACGCCGCGCTGGAAGAGGACTTCGCACTGCTTGCCGACTCCCGTCCGACAGCGGTCAATCTGTTCTGGGCGCTGGGTCGCATGCACGATCGACTGGATCGCTTGAAGGATAATGCCGATCCAGTGGAAGCGCTGGAGGCCGAGGCGATCGCCATCCATGAAAGTGATCGCGAGGCCAACCTGACCATGGCGCAACTGGGCGTGGACCTGATCCGCAAGCACCAGGGCAATGCCCAGGCGATCCTGACGCATTGCAATACGGGGGCGCTGGCCACTGGCGGCTTCGGTACGGCGCTGGGGGTGATTCGCGCCGCGTTCATCGAAGGCATGGTGGAGCGCGTCTACGCCGATGAAACCCGTCCGTGGTTGCAGGGCTCGCGGCTGACGGCCTGGGAGCTTGCCAACGAGGGGGTTCCGGTGACCCTCAACGCCGATTCTGCGGCCGCTCATATCATGAGAACCAAGGGCATTACCTGGGTGATTGTCGGGGCGGACCGGATCACGGCCAATGGCGATGTAGCCAACAAGATCGGCACCTATCAACTGGCAGTCAATGCCATGCACCACGGCGTGCGGTTCATGGTCGTGGCGCCGAGTTCGACCATCGACATGAATCTGGCCAGTGGTGACGACATTCCGATCGAAGAGCGTGACGGGCGTGAACTGCTGGAAGTCAGCGGCAAGCGGGTCGGCGCCGAGGTCGATGCGTTCAATCCGGTGTTCGATGTGACGCCGGCGGACCTGATTGATGCCATCGTCACGGAAAAAGGCATTGTCGAGCGTCCGGATGCGGCGAAAATGGCGCAGTTGATGTGCCGCAAGCGTCTGCACTGATTGCTTTGGCGTCTGTCTGACCGCTATCGCGAGCAGGCTCGCTCCCACAGTAAATAGAGGTGTGTTCGCAATCGTCGGCGCACTGGAAGGCATTGTGGGAGCGAGCCTGCTTGCGATAGGGGGCTCGAAACCGGCAAACAGGCCTAATTGGTTGCCAAATCTTCATCTGATACGGCTCTAAGCCCCTCACGTCCTCTTCAAGCCTGTCACCGGTCAACTAACTATGCTCCATGCGCATCTGGGGGATAGGTGCGTGGCGGCTCTTGTGATAACATCCGGCGGTTTCCAGGGTTGCCCGACGCGGCGGCCTTTACTGCGCAGATCCATGGCATAACTCGTTGATTTGTCGTAAGTCGGTGCATGGCACTCAGCCTGCAGCGGCGAGCTTCGTTCGTCCCATATGGATGTAATGAAGTTTCACCAGAAAAAGGAATCAGGCTTCTCATGGGTGAACTGGCCAAAGAAATCCTCCCGGTCAATATCGAAGACGAGCTGAAACAGTCCTATCTCGACTACGCGATGAGCGTAATTGTCGGGCGGGCTCTGCCGGATGCGCGCGATGGCTTGAAGCCCGTGCACCGGCGCGTGCTCTACGCGATGAGCGAGCTCGGTAACGACTGGAACAAGCCATACAAGAAATCCGCCCGTGTTGTCGGTGACGTGATCGGTAAGTACCACCCGCACGGCGACACTGCGGTATACAACACCATCGTGCGGATGGCCCAGCCATTCTCCCTGCGCTATTTGCTGGTCGACGGCCAGGGTAACTTCGGTTCGGTGGACGGCGACAACGCCGCGGCCATGCGATACACCGAAGTGCGCATGACCAAGCTGGCGCACGAGCTGCTGGCCGACCTGCATAAGGA
>NZ_JBNNVQ010000046.1:0-42836 GCF_050280625.1 Pseudomonas sp. NPDC089569 | reverse complement strand
CTCGCGATGGTCGTCAACGATAACGCTGGCAGCCTGACGCCCAGCGGTGTCTGGACCTCCATCGCGAGCGTGCTCGCTCCTACAGGGGGTCGGCGGTGTTGTGAAGGGAACTGTTTTTTCATCCGGGACGACCCGGATGTCTATCGAAAAACTGCGGGACGGCCCGCATCCCAGGTCGAGGCTGATGCGCTATCGCCTCCGGGGGTTATGCCATGTTCGAAAAAGTCCTGATTGCCAACCGTGGCGCCATCGCCTGCCGCATCCTGCGCACCTTGCGTGAGCTGCAGGTGCAGGGTGTCGCCGTCTACTCCGAAGCCGACGCCGCCAGCCTGCACATACTGCAAGCCGACGAGGCTCACAGCCTCGGCGAAGGTGCCGCGGCCGGTACCTACCTGGCCGTGGAAAAAATCCTCGCCGTCGCCAAAGCCACCGGCGCTACGGCGATCCATCCCGGCTACGGCTTTCTCTCGGAAAACGCCGCGTTCGCCGAAGCCTGCGCCGCCGCCGATATCGCCTTCATCGGCCCGACGCCAGAACAACTGCGGGTGTTCGGCCTCAAACACACCGCCCGCGCCCTCGCCAAACAGCACGGCGTGCCGATGCTCGAAGGCACCGAGTTGCTGGATAGCCTCGACGCCGCCTTGATGGCCGGCGAACAGGTCGGCTACCCGGTGATGCTCAAGAGCACCGCTGGCGGTGGCGGCATTGGCATGCGCGTATGCCGCAACGCCGCTGAACTGAGCGATGCCTTCGAAGCAGTCAAGCGCCTGGGCCAGAACAACTTCAGCGACGCCGGGGTGTTCATCGAGAAGTACATCCAGCGAGCCCGGCATCTGGAAGTGCAAGTGTTCGGCGACGGTTTCGGTGAGGTGATCGCCCTCGGCGTGCGCGATTGCTCGGTGCAGCGGCGCAACCAGAAAGTCCTCGAAGAAACCCCTGCACCGAACCTGCCGCAGGGTATGGCCAAGGCGCTGTGTGCGGCGGCGATCAAACTGGCCAAAGCCGTCAACTATCGCAGCGCCGGTACAGTGGAGTTCGTGTTCGACAGCGATGCGCAGCGTTTCTACTTCCTGGAGGTGAACACCCGCCTGCAGGTCGAACATGGCGTCACTGAACAGGTGTGGGGCGTGGACCTGGTGCGTTGGATGGTGCAACTGGCGGCCGGTGAACTGCCACCCCTGAGCACCTTGACCCAGGACCTGAAGCCTGAAGGCCACGCGATTCAGGCACGGCTGTATGCCGAAGATCCGGGCCGGGACTTCCAGCCAAGCCCCGGTTTGCTCACGGCCGTCAACTTCCCGGCCGCCGATGGCAAGCAACTGCGCATCGACACTTGGGTCGAAGCCGGTTGCGAGATCCCGCCGTACTTCGACCCGATGATCGCCAAGGTCATCACCTGGGCACCGACCCGTGAACAGGCCGCCGCTAATCTGCATCAAGCGTTGGGCGACAGTCTTCTGTACGGCGTGGAAACCAACCGCGATTACCTTCGACAAATCCTGCTCGATGCACCGTTCGCCAGCGGCCAGCCGTGGACCCGATGCCTGGAGAACCTTGCTTATCAGGCCAACACCTTCGAAGTGCTCAGCGCCGGAACCCAGACCAGCGTTCAGGACTATCCTGGCCGCCTGGGTTATTGGGCCGTAGGCGTGCCGCCGTCGGGGCCGATGGACAGCCGCGCCTTGCGCCTGGGCAATCGGTTACTGGGCAACGACGAAGGCTGCGCCGCCCTGGAAATCACCATGAGCGGACCGTTGCTGCGCTTCAATTGCGATGCGGTGGTCGCCGTCACCGGCGCGGTGATTCCCTTGACGCTCAATGGCCAGGCCGTGCCGATGAACACTTCGCTGCTGGTGCCCGCAGGCGCAACCTTGAGTCTGGGCACGATTGCCGGAGCAGGCGCGCGCAGCTACCTGTGCCTGCGCGGCGGCTTGCAGGTGCCGGACTATCTGGGCAGCAAAAGCACCTTCACCCTCGGCCAGTTCGGCGGCCACGCTGGCCGTGCCTTGCGGGCGGGCGACGTGCTGCATGTACGGGCTCTGAACGACCGAAATGTCGGTGTACAACTGCCCGAAGCACAGATCAGCGAGTTGCCGTCTGTTCGGCAAATTCGCGTGATCTACGGCCCGCACGGCGCCCCGGAATATTTCACCGAAGGCTATATCGAGACCTTCTTCGCCACGCACTGGGAGGTGCATTTCAACTCCAGCCGCACCGGCGTACGCCTGATCGGACCGAAGCCGCAATGGGTGCGTGCCGACGGCGGCGAAGCAGGACTGCATCCCTCGAACATCCATGACAATCCGTACGCGATCGGTGCCGTGGATTTCACCGGCGACATGCCGGTGATCCTCGGCCCGGACGGCCCGAGCCTTGGCGGTTTCGTCTGCCCGGTGACGGTCATCGAGGCGGACCTTTGGCAGTTGGGACAGTTGAAGGCCGGGGACAAAATCCAATTCCTCCCGGTCGACATCAAAACCGCCCGTGAACTCGCCTGCAAATGGGATACCTGTGGGAGCTGGCTCGCCAGCGATGAAGTTGATGCGGTGTCTGCTCGGGCCTCATCGCTGGCAAGCCAGCTCCCACAGGGTCTTATGTCGCCAGTTGTGTTGGAGTTGGGTCAGGAAGACACACAATTGGTCGCGAGGCTGTCCGGTGACACCCACCTGCTGCTGGAAATCGGCGCCCCGGAGCTGGACCTCGTGTTGCGCTTTCGCGCCCACGCGCTCATGCAGGCGCTTGAAAGCAAAAACCTGCACGGCGTGATCGACCTCACACCCGGCATCCGCTCGCTGCAAGTGCACTACCGCCCCGAGCAACTGCCGCTGGCGGATCTGCTTGGCATCGTCGCCGGCGAATGGGACGCAGTGTGTGCCGCCAGGGACCTGCAAGTCCCCTCGCGCATCGTGCACCTGCCATTGTCCTGGGACGATCCGGCCTGCCAGTTGGCCATCGAAAAATACATGACCACCGTGCGCAGGGACGCGCCCTGGTGCCCGAGCAACCTGGAGTTCATCCGGCGCATCAACAACCTGCCGAACCTCGATGAGGTGCAGCGCACGGTATTCGACGCCAGTTATCTGGTGATGGGCCTGGGCGATGTCTACCTCGGCGCACCGGTCGCCACTCCGCTCGACCCGCGTCATCGCCTGGTCACCACCAAATACAACCCGGCGCGCACCTGGACCGCGGAAAACTCGGTGGGTATCGGTGGCGCCTATATGTGCGTTTACGGCATGGAAGGCCCCGGCGGGTACCAGTTCGTCGGTCGTACCTTGCAGATGTGGAACCGCTATCGGGATGTCGCCGCGTTCGAGGGCAAACCGTGGCTGCTGCGCTTCTTCGATCAGATCCGCTTCTACCCGGTAAGCGCCGATGAACTGTTGCGTATCCGCCGGGACTTCCCGCTCGGGCGCTTCGAACTGGACATCGAACACAGCCAACTGAACCTGGCGGATTACCAGGCGTTCCTGGCGCAGGAAGCCCAGGGCATCGCCGCGTTTCGCAACCAACAACAAGGCGCTTTCAAGGCCGAGCGTGAACGCTGGGTCGCCAGCGGACAGGCACATTTCGATAGCGAGGATCTGGTTGCCGAAGTCAGCGAAGACGCCCCGCTGGCCCACGGTCAGCAGAGTGTCGACAGCCATATCGCCGGCAATCTCTGGCAGGTCCAGGTGGAAAACGGCTGCCGGGTCGAGGCCGGGGATGTGCTGGTGATTCTGGAGTCGATGAAGATGGAAATCCCGTTGCTCGCGCCCACCGCCGGCGTCGTGCGAGAGGTTCGCGTGCAGCCGGGTTCGGCGGTGCGTGCCGGCCAGCGCGTCGTGGTGCTGGAACTCGACTGAACCCATTTGAAAAGGACGAACGCCATGAACATCAACTTGCAACTCGACGCCCTGCGCAGCGCCTACCGCGACGGCAGCACCACACCCCGGCAATTGCTGCCCAAGCTCAGGGAAAAAGCGGCAGCGCTGAACCCGGACTATCACCTGTTCATTCACTTGCTTAGCCTCGAAGAGCTGGAGCCCTACCTCGCCGCCCTGGACGGCCGCGACATGGACAGCCTGCCCCTGTACGGCGTGCCGTTCGCCATCAAGGACAACATCGATTTGGCAGGCGTGCCGACGACGGCCGCATGCCCGGCGTTTGCCTACGTACCGGAACGCTCGGCCACCATCGTCGAGCAATTGCTGGCGCTGGGTGCGATTCCGTTGGGCAAGACCAACCTCGACCAGTTCGCCACCGGTCTCAATGGCAGTCGCTCGCCTTATGGCGCCTGCCGTAACAGCGTATTGCCGGAGTATCCGTCCGGCGGTTCCAGCGCCGGCTCATCGTTGGCGGTGGCGCTGGGCGTAGCGAGCTTTTCCCTCGGCACCGACACGGCGGGCTCGGGGCGAGTACCGGCGGCGTTGAACAACCTGGTCGGTCTGAAGGCCACCAAGGGCCTGATTTCCACTGCCGGTGTGGTACCGGCCTGCCGTACCCTCGACTGTGTGACAACCTTTACCGCCACCGCCCGGGAAGCCAGTCAATTGTTGTCGCTCACTGCGCACCTCGACCCGCGGGACGCGTACAGCCGCCGCAATCCCCTGTGGAATGACGGCACGGCGTTCGGCGCCCTGCGTTCCTTTCGCTTTGGCGTACCGCGTGCACAGGACCTGGAGTTTTTTGGCTGCCCTCAAGGCCCGGTTCTGTTCGACGCTGCCGTCGAACGACTCAAGGCGCTGGGCGGCGAAGCGGTAGAGCTGGATCTGTCGCCGTTTCTCGAGGCGGCGCGCCTGCTTTACGAAGGCCCGTGGGTGGCCGAGCGCTACAGCGTCGCCGGGGATCTGATGGCACAACATCCCGAAGCCGTACTGCCGGTGATACGCGCGGTGCTGGCCAAGGCGCCTGCGGTCACGGGCGTGCAAACCTTCCGCGCGCAGTATCGTCTGCAAACACTCAAGGCCTTGTGCGACGCGGCGCTGCAAGACCTCGATTGCGTCGTCACGCCCACTATCGGTCGCCCCGTCACCCTGGCGGAACTGGAAGCGGAACCGGTGTTGCGCAATTCGGAGCTGGGTTACTACACCAACTTCATGAACCTGCTGGACTACGCCGCCGTCGCCGTGCCCAGCGACTTCATGGACAACGGCCTGCCCTGGGGCGTGACGCTGTTTGGCCGGGCGTTCGCCGATCAGTATCTGTTGAGCGTGGCCGATGGCTTGCAGCGCCAGCAAGGATTGGCAGCCCCCGCGCCTTCGACCGCGGCGCGCAACGACCGGGCAAGACTGGTGGTCTGCGGTGCGCATCTGGATGGCCTGGCGTTGAACTGGCAACTCAGGCAACGCGGCGCTCGTCTGCTGGAGTCCACCTTCAGCTCACCTGACTATCGACTGTATGCCCTGGCCGGTGGCCCTCCGTTTCGCCCGGGCATGGTCCGGGTGAAGGACGGCGGCGTGGCAATTGCCGTGGAAGTGTGGGAATTGCCCAGCAGCGAATTGGGCTCGTTCCTCACCGGCATTCCGGCACCGCTGGGTCTGGGCAAGGTGCAATTGGCGGATGGGCGCTGGGAGAGCGGGTTTATCTGTGAGGGGTATGGGATGGAGGGGGCCGTCGACATCAGCCATCTCGGCGGATGGCGGGCCTATTTGAAAACCCTGCAATAGAAAACCTGTAGGAGCGAGCATGCTCGCGATGGACGTGAGCGCGCCGCGGAGTGTCAGGCATCCAGCGTCATCATTGACGACCATCGCGAGCGTGCTCGCTCCTACAGGGTTCGGTGCAACACAGGAACGACCATTCGTGGCGTACATGGAGCAGCTATTTTCCTGCGGTTCACACTAGAATGCTTGCCATCGGATCATTGCCAATGGAATTGCCATGCCGCTTCGCTCGCCACTGTATTCTCAACGCCTGTTGGTTCTCACGCTGGTCGCATTGCTGGGCGCAGGTTTCCTGGCCACCTCCTTTCTCAGCTACTACGCCTCGCGGGCGTCGATCCGCGACAACATCGTCAACACTGAACTGCCGCTGACATCGGACACCGTCTACTCGGAAATCCAGAAGGACCTTGTCAGGCCCATCCTGATTTCCTCGATGATGTCCCGCGACACCTTCATGCGTGACTGGGTCGTAAACGGCGAACGCGACCCCGACCAGATGACCCGCTACCTCAATGAGGTCATGACCCATTACGGCGCCTACACGGCCTTCTTCGTCTCCAACTCCAGCCTGACCTATTACCACGCCAAAGGCGTACTCAAGCAGGTCAAGGCCAGCGAACCCCGCGATGCCTGGTACTTTCGCGTACGCGACATGAAGGATCCCTACGAGATCAACGTCGACCCGGATCTGGCCAACAAGGACAACCTGACCGTCTTCATCAACTACAAAGTCTACGACTACAACAACCGCTTCATCGGTGCCGCCGGGGTCGGGTTGACGGTCGATGCGGTGATCAAGCTGATCGACCGATACCAGCAGCATTACCAGCGCAGCGTGTATTTCGTCGACACGCAAGGTCGCCTGGTGCTGACCGGCGCCGAAGGCGGTCCCGACGGAGCACGTGCCGGGCAGGCCCTGGGCGAACTCAAGAGCATGAAGAACCTCGTCAGCCAATTGCCCAAACCCCACAGCGGCAGCTACGAATATTCCGGCCAGGGCCAGGGACACTTCCTCAACGTGCGGTTCATTCCCGAACTGAACTGGTACCTGTTCGTGGACAAGCTCGAAGACGGCGACCTCAGTGACATCCGTCGCTCGCTGTACCTCAACCTGCTGATCTGCCTGGTGGTCACCCTCACCGTACTGGCCCTGCTCAACCGGGTGATCAAGCGCTACCAGGGCAAGCTGCATGCGCAGGCGACCCTCGACAGTCTGACCGAACTGCCGAACCGTCGTGGCTTCGACCTGCTGGCTGCGCAAGCCATGCATGAAGCCCAGCGCGAGCCCGCCCCGCTGACCGCGTTGCTGCTGGATCTGGACCACTTCAAGGCCTTGAATGACACCTACGGCCACCTGGCAGGCGATCAGGTGCTCATCGGTTTCGCCCGGGATCTGGAGAGCTGCCTGCGCCATTCCGATATCGTCTGCCGTTGGGGTGGCGAGGAATTCATCGTATTGCTCAAGGACACCGACGGTGAGACCGGCCTGAAAATTGCCGAGAAAATTCGCCAGCATGTGGAACGGCAGCGCTACTCCTACAACGACAATAGCTTGCAACTGACCGTCAGCATCGGCCTGACGACCCTGCAAACTCACGACACCTTGCACACATTGCTGTCGCGGGCCGATCATGCGATGTATCGGGCCAAACAATCGGGCCGCAACCGTACCTGCGTGGAAATGCCTCACTCCAACTATGAACCTGCCTGACCTCTGCCCGGCCTGCGGCGCCCCAAACGAGTGCACCCTGGCCGACCCGCGAACCGCCGACCGGGCATGCTGGTGCTACGGCGTCAGCATCGACCCGGCAGTGCTCCAGGCATTGCCGGCCGAACTGCGCGACGCCTCATGCCTGTGCCCGCGCTGCGCCCAGGTCGAGGCGCAGCTGCAAGCAGCCGCCCGGCCGATCAAGTAAGATGCGCAGCCCTTTCTTCATCGAACCTTGAGTCATGCGTGTCGACCGTTTCCTCAGCAACCTGCCGTGCTTCAACCGAAAACAGGTGCGCCTGTTACTGGTGGAAAAACGCGTAAGGGTTGACGGAAAAATCGTCAGCGATCCGCATGCCGAAGTCCGCGAATTCAGCCGCGTCGAAGTCGACAATGACGTGCTCCAGGCAGGCAGGCCGCTGCGCCATTTCATGCTGCACAAGCCAGCAGGATGCGTCAGCGCCACCCGCGACCCGCAGCACCCGACCGTACTGGATCTGATCCATGAAGCGGACAAGGACGAACTGCACATCGCCGGGCGCCTGGACTTCAACACCACCGGCCTGATGCTGATCACCAACGACGGCAGCTGGTCGCGCCGCCTGACCCAGCCGCAGACCAAGCTGCCCAAGGTCTACTACGTCGAAACCGAACAGGAGATCGGGCCGCAATACGCCATCAAGTTCAGCGAAGGCCTGTATTTCGCCTACGAAGACCTCACCACGCAACCCGCGACACTTGAGCTTCTGGGGCCGAAGTCCGCGCGCCTGGGCATCGTCGAGGGACGTTATCACCAGGTCAAGCGCATGTTCGGCCACTTCGATAACAAGGTCCTGCGCCTGCACCGCGAACGCATGGGCCCGCTGGTGCTCGACGACGCGTTGAAACCGGGCGAATACCGGCCACTGACCGACGAAGAGATCCGGTCGATCTGAGCAGCCTACCGCTGAGCAGAAGTTGTCGAGCAATTTATCAACGGCACTTGCGCGATCACGTGACCCCTGCTTGAATCAGGACGTCGGCCGAAATGTGACCGATGAGTCACAACATACTTCTAAGAAACTTTTTGTCGGTAGAGAGCCTCAAGGCTCCGCGTTGCACCGGCAGACTGCCCGCCAATAACAACACCCGTCGACCGGACTGCAATGGATCGACATGGGCCTCCAAATTCCAGGCGTATGCCTACCTGTCACATAGCTCGTGCAATCTCTTTTGCGCGCATACCCGCTTGCCAGGAGTCTTATGACATGAGGCCAGAAATCGCTGTGCTGGATATACAGGGTCAATATCGGGTTTACACGGAGTTCTATCGCGCGGACGCCGCGGAAAAGACCATTATTCTGGTTAACGGCTCAATGGCCACGACTGCGTCGTTTGCACAAACCGTGAAAAACCTTTACCCGCACTTCAATGTGGTCTGCTACGACCAGCCCTATGCGGGCAAGTCAAAAGCCCACAATCTGCATGAGAAAATGCTGACCAAGGAAATCGAAGGGCAGATCCTCCTGGAGCTGATCGACCACTTCGCCGCCGAACACGTGTTGTCGTTTTCCTGGGGGGGCGCCGCAACCATGATGGCGTTGTCGCAACGGCCACGTCGCATCGAAAAAGCCGTGATCAGCTCCTTCTCCCCAATCGTCAACGCGCACATGCTCGATTACCTGGAGCGTGGTGTCGATTGCCTTGGCAGCCGGGACGGCGATCGAGTCGGGCATCTGGTGAACGACACCATCGGCAAGCACCTGCCGTCGTTGTTCAAGCGCTTCAACTACCGTCATGTCAGTTCCCTTGCCGAGCACGAGTACGGGCAGATGCACTTCCACATCAACAACGTCCTGCAAAGCGATGGGCAGTGCTACCTGAACGCGGCGAAGAAAATCGCCGTACCGGTGTTGTTCATCAATGGCGAATGGGACGAGTACACCAGCGCAGAAGATGCCCGTTTGTTCGGCAACCACGTGCAACACAGCACCTTCAGCACCCTTCAGGCCACCGGGCACTTTCTCGACATGGAACACAAGGCAGCCTGCCGGGACAGTCGCAAAGCGCTGATGGGGTTCCTGAAGCCGGCTCAGCACCAGAGCCGACCGCGTTACCACTACGTCCAGGACCACCATGCATTGTCCATTTGAAACAGCGTCATCGCGAGCAAGCCCCCGCTCTACGGTGTTAACAAACCCTGTAGGAGCGAGGCTTGCCCGCGAACGACCGCCTCACGGTCGCCGCTTTGTTTCACCCACGCAAAAAGCCTTCAGCCGCAAAGAAAAACTTCATTTCCAAAGCCGTATCTGGTACAAAGTCAGCCGCTCCAGGCGGGTGTCGTATAATGGCATTACTCCAGCTTCCCAAGCTGATAACGAGGGTTCTTATTGGACAGCCCGTTTTGGTGAGTAAAGACTGACGCTTAAAGCGGGTATAGTTTAGTGGCAAAACGAAAGCTTCCCAAGCTTTAGTTGAGGGTTCGATTCCCTCTACCCGCTCCACCCCCTCCCTGTCAAAGCCCCGTATTCTCTGCCTTTCAGAGCATTTAATCAGACGAAAGCGCATTCCTCCCCACACTGGTTTCACAACACCCCGTCAAACCGTTTCGGCTAGAAATCTACCTGCAACCACTGACCAAAGTGGTGAGTAAAGGGCTCCGACATTGGCCCGCAACAAGATCGCACCTTCGCCAAAGTCATTCACCCACGCCCCACAAAATCCCTTCCCCACTTCAATATTTACTCACACATTGATCGCCTCCCAGCTAGTCTCTTCCTGTGAAGAACTCCAGCTTCAAAGACCAGTAACCCGCATCAGGCAGCAACCCCCAGGAAGCCCAGCAACGCTCTAACAATCCAGCAGCCAGGTCTGAAGAGCCAGAGCAGTGGAGGGCAGATCTGTCCTACCCCAATGCGGCGACTCAAGATCTGGAGCACCACAAGGAAGTGAAAAGGATAGTGATGGACTCCCGCATTAATAGAGAACCCAGACCGCTCGCTACCCCTATAGCGAATAAAGACTGTTTAGAGCAGCTCATGCACCTCGTGAGCATGAACGGTTATGCATTCGCCAGAACCTTGCTGCCTGAATCATCGTCCCAAGAAATCGCAAGCCACCTGGGCCCAATCCTTGATCCACAGAAAACTGCACCAAACCATGGGATCGCAACCGTTCAGACACTGAAGCCACGCGAGTCATGTGACTTCGACCTCCACACCTACAGCGGAGTCTATGGCCTGAACGAGTTTCCCCTTCATTCCGACTACGCCCACTGGGCATCACCACCTCGATTCCTGATGCTGCGCTGCCTTGAGGGCACCTCCTCGGTGAGCACTTATCTACTGCCAGCCTCTGACATTCTTGAGCATACAGATGGGCTTGCAGATAGAGCCATCGTAGTCCCACGCAGAGCCCACCCCGGAAGGATGTTATGCCCCATGCCAGTTTGCTTCCGAGACGATGGAATTGTGGGCCTGCGCTGGGATTATCTGTTTCTCAAACCACTGAATCAGGCTGCAATCAGAGTCGGCGAAAGCATCAAATCGATCCAAGAAATCCGCCGCATCGATGTCTGCCTGAACGATCCGGGAGATACGTTGATTATTGATAACTGGCGAATGCTGCATGGAAGGTCTTCGGTTCCAAGCGCGACACACCGACGATTGGAGCGCATCTACGTTTCAAAACTTTGGGAGCAGTGATGAATACAGGCGTGGATAGCTCACCCTGGGCCAAAGACACTCTACTAAGCAAGGCTCAGCTGTACGCGGATCAGATGAGCACCTACTCACCTGATGATTGGCAGTTTGGGTTGTTTTCATCATTGGGACTGGAATTTCTCGCTCGTGCAGCCCTTTCAAACATTTCACCGGTTCTCCTCGCGGATCAACAGAACTGGCGTAATTTGATGTACGCGATGGGGAAAGAGGCAACGAGCAAACAGTTCTCTGCCGTCTCGATCAGTACGAAAGATGTCTTGGCAAGACTGGCAGAGCTGCTACCAACCTTTACTGCTGAGATCGCAGGCTTTTGCGCCAAGCATGTCGAGCGTAGAAATATCGAGCTCCACACTGGAGAAGCGGTATTTCTAACCGCCTCCAATTCTGAGTGGCTTCCTCGCTACTACCGAGCCTGTACCGTTTTGCTGGAGTCGATGGATAGACCATTGAGCAGCCTCATGCCAGACGCGCAAAAAGCCAAGGAAATGATTGAGTCGCTGGAGGATGCATCCGCCAAAGCCGTAGATCAGGACATCAAAGCCCACGCGAAGGTTTGGAACAACAAAAGTGACAAGGAGAGACAGGTTTCAGAATCCCAAGCAGACGCCTGGGCTACAAGACAGGCCGGTCACCGCTGCCAATGTCCAGCTTGCAAGTCTGCAGCATTGCTACAGGGCACCCCAATAGGGACGGTAGCAACAACAATAGGAGATGACGAAGTGACACAGCGCCAAGGCATGCTTCCCTCCTCTTTCGAATGTGTTGCCTGCCTGCTCAAGATCTCTGGCTATTCGAAACTCTCCGCGTGCGGTCTCGGAAACGTCTTTACGGAGACGTCCAGATACTCAGCCGCAGAATACTTCGATCTCTATACCGAGGATGATCTTGAGGACGCGAAGCGCGAAGGCCACGCTTACGAAAGGGACAACAACGAGTAGCGCCGGTCTGCTGAAGCACTCAACCCCGCCAATGCACCACAGTCGGCGGTAATTACAGCCGATCGAACAGTATCCCTATCTCGCCGGCCTTCGAAATTACATCTTTCCCGCACCAACACCCACGACAACGCACGAGAAAGCTCTAGCTAGGCTTGCCAACTTTTTAAATGAATGTAGAATCCGGCTCGATTTTATACATGATGAAGATGGGCCTGTCAATATATGCTTAATCGTTTTTCCGAAATTCTTTTGCCACCACTCAGACTCCACGTTCAGTTGCCTGCAGGTCTCACCCACCCATTGCCGGCAGCCCTCAACACCTTCTGCTTGAGGCATTGACCACTTCTGTTTACCCACGAAAGCCCTCACTGCTCACCAAGTTGGAGACAGAGGCGTTGTCGACTGCGAAAACTCCATCCTTCGATGCGACCTTTGGTGGGACAGGTCAATGAAAAACGTACGCCTTATAAATAGGGGGATTCCACGCCTCTATGAGACCGACACCGGCAAACCTATAGACGCATTCAACGCCTATTCGGATCTACTGTTCAACAATCTGTATCACTCAAGCGGCGCGAGCACCCCCACGATCTACTGTCCCGATGTGGCCGAGTTCTTTGACTACGGGTACGAAACCGGAATCTTAGGTGCTAGGTGTCTCACCACAGAGGCGGCACACGCAACTATGTGTCATTACCGTAACTATCTGACTGAAGGTGCGCACAGCAAAGACTTCGTTATCAGAAGAGCAGCCATCGCGCTGAATCACCGACCTGTAAGTCCCGCGTTTGCGGCGCGCAAGATAGCAGCCGTCAACCATTTTCTACATAACAGCACGAGAGTGGCTCAAGACACTTCGGCACACCGGAGCGTCCTTGCCGGAGAGAAACCTCTTCCGCCCGTGATGCCGTCGGCGATCAAACCAAGGCGAAGGAGCCAGGCAGAAAGAGAACGCATCCTTGAGGAAACGCTTCAGTTTGGCACGCCCAGGACTGACTTCGCTTTTGCCCGAGGCGGGATCCCCAGCCCCAAGGTGAAGCGCATCAACGCGAAGCGAGACTTTCCGACCTGCCATATCCTGAGTCTGCTACGCCACGCACCGTCTGCGCATTATCGCTGCCTCTGGGCATTACAGGCCGGGGGAGGCTTGCGGATTTCGGAAGCTTTTTTAGTTCGCCGGAGCGACATCAACACCAAGAATAAAACCATAAAGATCGAAGATCCAAACAATCGTCGCGATCCCTCAAAGAAAAAGGAAAAGAAAAAAGACGGCTCCAATATCGCCTACAAAGGGCGCGAGACAGCATCCGTCATTATGTTTGAGCCTTTTAAAAGTATATTTTTCGAGGCGCTGGACGAATACGAAAAAGAGCGCCCAACTTCGTCAAGCGATTTTCTGTTCGTGTCAGAGAAACGAGAATCGCATGGTGAATCAATCATTCAATCATCTCGATTTAATACCACAACCAAATCCTATAACACAGAACTAAAAAAAGCCCAGATAGCAGCTGGCATTGCCAGGGACGGTGAGAAACTTTTTACCTCTCATAGTCTTCGCCACTTTTATGGTAACTGGGCACGAAACTGCATCTACATCCCCGGACGTAATCGTGTAGGCCTTGAACTTTCAGAAATTCAACTTCTAATGGGTCACAAAGACATCAAGTCAACTGAACGCTATGCCAAGCTAGACGAACTAAATGTGGCAGCTGAGATAGCGTCAGCCAATCAGCTTGTTCATGGCTGGAGTACATCTTACAGCGCTGACTTGGTAAGAGCACAAACCTACGCGCGACTTGCAGATGAGCTCTTGGCGAGGGCAGCCTAATGATTAATACCTCAGATTTCGTCATCTGGACAAATACAGGGACTGTCCGTCGAGCAATCGAGATTCTGAACGATCTCGAACGCACCAGCGCTACAAATGCAAAATACAATGGGAAGCCCATAGAAGAAATCTTAAACCTTCAGGCCCGTTCCCGAATAGCTCTATGTACATTAGTTCAGAATACAGATATCGAGCGATTCAGCAAAGAGACCTTTGACACCCTTTACAATATCACAACAACCCCAAAGACAGACACGCGTTATTTGAAAGAACTCTATGAAAAAGTTGTAGGAATTCCTCCTGCCTACTTAGAGGACGTTGAGGGACTTCGCTCTCCGCTTCGAGCAATGTTTGCAATTTTGTGGTCGGAAGGCGCCCTCACCCTACCCTATACATTTAACCTGGACGGGGCCTGGCAAAAATTCCCGCACCTCAAAGAAATCAGCCACGGCTTCATTCATAATTTCACAAAGAATTCACCATCGCTATTCAAATACGCGCGCGCATTCCAATATAGAACCAATTGGCATACGCTAGCGGACATTTCATTTTCTGAACTATGGGAAGCCGCACCCAGAGTTATCGACATTCAAAAGGAAATAAGAGACTCCGGCCAACTAAAAAATCTTGATTTTGGCTACCTCGCTTTTATAAAACTGATTTCAGCAGTACACCCTGGAATTGTGTCTCCAGACCAGTATTTTCATTTGGAAAAATACCACCAACATCTTCAGCAAAAGCAAAGGGCTTCAACCGCTCTTGAAAACCGCCAAAGCTTTGAGGCATTCAAAGATATGTGGGGGGTAGACTTGGAGTCATGGGAAAATATGACTCCCAAGGAACGCGAGCACCTGCGCTATGAAAAGCGAACCCAACACTTACATGTTTCCTATCAGTTGGCCAAGCAACAAGAGGCCACCGAAAAGCGGAAGGCCGTCATCATCGAGGCTCAGGAAAACTCCACACCCGAGGAATTAGCAGAAATTATAAAAAAGGCAGTCACTCGCACCTCGAAAGATTTCGCATGGCTGACTAATGGCGCTTACGTTGGACTAGAGCACGTCAACATAAACTACCTATCATCCCACTGGAAAGCTGCTATTGGCCTTTTGAGCGAGCATCTTGACAAAAAAGGTATACATGGGCGAGCTAGAAGTAATTATTACAGAGAAGTGACGCTGCTAATAGATTACATTTTTTGCTATCTGCCTCTCTGGAAGCATAAGAACCAAACTAGCATCATCGAGTTACCTCGCTTACTCACCGACTTCCATCGCACATTATTCTGGAGCGATGAATACGTAAACGCTGAAGACATATACCCTGACGCTGAAGAAAACGCCCTCAGCAACGATGAACTACGCACCCTAAAGAAAAAGAATCTGCCCCTCACGGCAATTCAATTTTATCTGCAATGCTATAGTCAGAAGACAGCTGCGTCATTTATTTCGACAATCTACCTTCTATTTGATCTAGCGTGCGCAAAAGGCGCTGACCGCTATATCGGTGATGAGGCGCTCAACGACGGAACGCTTGTCAACCCTGTATTCCCTAAGCTCGACTCACCTGGAAGCGGTGGACGGACGAAGACTGACAAAGTTGTCCTTCCGCTGGCTTCAGTTCCAGTTGCAAAACAGTACATGCTTGCACTCGATGACATTGGAACAACGATACGAGCGAAGATTCTGGCTGGTGAAATATCTACCGACCTTCAAAATAAGATCAGATCTGAGGACTGGATTGACCTTGAAGAAGTTGGGATAGCTTATACTATCAAGCTAATCAACCCCAATACTCTAGCCATTGCCAAGGAGATACCGCTAAAAAGAATTGCAAATGCATACCTCTGGCACCATGGTCGTTACAGCGGCAAATTGATTTGGATACCATGGCTATCTGCAAACAGGATGCTTACCGTTGCGATGTATGGCGGACTTCGCATGCAAAACTGTCAATGGCTCGATATACTGTCATTCGATAAATATTACTCACCTGAAAAAACTGTACTCGGGTATACCACCTTATTTGTCAACACAGATAAAAATGGGGACAGCAGGCCCGTCTCGTTGCCAACAGAAGTTTTTGAACGCCTACTAGAAGAGCGTCAATTTCAACATTCTTGGCGCCCCGTAAACCCGGTTCACTACGAAAACAACCCTAAGGATACAAAATACGGAAAAATCCATCCATTATTCAGAAGCCCCTTCAATAAGAAAGGCTTACCCTTTTCGGACAACGCATACTCCAGCAAGTGGATCAGAGTGCTGAATGGCATTGAGTCCGTATACAACTCGATTGTACCAGACCATAGAAAGCACAGCTTTACAACTGTCAACTCTAAAGGGGTGACACTAGCAGTCCACACGCCGCATGCATTGCGAGCTACATGGATTACGTATATGGGGATTTATGGGCACCTTCCTCAAACGATATTGGGATCACAAGTAGCGCATGCCAACCCGAAATCGAGCATCTATTATACAGCCCCCACTTTTCAGCAAACAGAAGAGCACGTTCGTGCAGCTGAAGCCAAGGCTAATCAAGCAAGCTGGGACTCTTTGTGGGGCGAACAATCTTCACAAGCAGCACAAAATGGGTTGAAGGCGGCATGGCAGGTCGATACTACGGGGGCTGCAAAAAACTATGGTTTAGTTAGCCTCAGCTCGCCTGTAGTTGAATTAGAGAATGCGGGACTAGAACTCATAAAACTTCGGGATGTTACGGAAATTGGATGGTACCAATTATGCGCTTGCATGGCCAATGGGAAATGCCCAAAAGAACTGTTGGCATTTACTACCTGCGCTAAGACCTGTGGAATGTGTCCACACGCCGTATTTGGTGTAAGCCACCTGCCTGCCATTAACGCGAAGATGCGCTTTCTCATCGATGAGTGCGAAGCCCTACAAGAGCAGTTATCTGTAACCTCCACAGCTCAACCTGCATCACAGACCACGCATGATCTTCACCACTTATTGACCGTATCAAAACTTGAACTAGCAGGCCTTGAACAAGTTCGACAAATCCTAAACAAGCACATGGAAAGTGAAGAATACAGAACTAAATACATTTCTCGTCACGGGGATCTCCGTGATCGCTGTTTAGAATATGACGACCAGGATCCTGTTCAGCGCTTTCTTGCGAACATCATTGATGGTCGCGAGTTTCCTGCTTTTACCGCAAAAAACTATCTTATTCGGCTGAAAAAAATTGCATCCCAGCCGCACCTATTGTCCATTGCCCTGGCAAAACCTGAAGAAAGGGAGATCATTGCAAACCAAATTATTTACATGCTTGACAACACGGGCATTACAATACCTGAGCTTGCTCAGCGCATGGAAGACCAAACACTTTTCAGAATTGGACACGCAGCATGAGCAAAGTAAATGCTCACCTCGAAAAGCATCAAGCCGACCAACTTGATGCCACTCTAAGGCGGTTAGATGAGACTCTTTCCGAGTGGGTTTCAACCGAAAAGACTTTCAAGTCTCTATCTAAGCTAGCTGCAGAGCTAGCTAAAACTCTTGGATATGATAAGACACTTTTCCTTGCCAAGCCCAACCCTAAAAAATCTCAGAACCATGGGATACATCGCGTATTAGTCGACAAATACGTAGGACAGTTAGTTCCCGGCAAGCCCATAGTCCCCTATGAAGTACTGGAAAGCCAACTCAAGGAGACTCAACGTCAGCTTGCCATGATTGAAGATGCCTACAAGGCTGGCTTGAGAAGGAAAAAAACACTTCAGCCAGAGGCGGGCTCAAGCCCCCCTCAAATAAATTTTTTCTATGAATTCGAACAGACTTGTTTGGTTTTACAAAAGCTTTTGCGGCACCCGAATACTGGCCTAGAGATTGTTGACGGAGAACTTTATGACACAGCACCTATCGTTGGTGACATCGTCCTCATCTGCGAAGCCGAGCGCTGCAAACCCTTCCTCGACTGGCAGTCAGGGAAAGGGAACCTTGCTCGCAAACTTCTCAGCTCTGACAGCTCAGAGTGACGACGCGGTCAAACTCAAAAAATGGGCGATTTCAATGCTCACTGAAGGCCATCCGCTAGCAATGCGCGCTGGTAACTTGCAGTTGTCCTGGGTGGCGAGCGAAAGCGGCATCGACCGCCAGAAGTTTTACCCTGGTCGAGGGCCAAAAGACCTTCATGAGCTGATAGCGGCGCTGTCGGAATACGCAAAGTCCGGCCCAACCTCATCGACTGGCTCAAGTCGAAAGCCAGGTAACGACGTATCTGCTCTTCGGGTGGCCTTGAAGGCACAACACCTAAAGTCACGCGAGCTAAAAGCAGAGATCAACCGGCTGAAACTTATGCATGACCTGATTCACTCTGGAAAGCCCATGGTCTATTGATGAAGCAATATCTAGTGATAAGTGTCCTCCACCGACTGGATCGACGCACCGTCTTCTCCACGATCAACATCAGCAGGAGTCGGCCAGAACGGATCGTCATAGACACTAATGAGATAGCCTCTCCGATGCTACCCGGTCTCGTATTCGAAATTAAGCTCAGCTACCGGTCTGGACGTCCCCAGCTCGTTTACTCCCGACCTGTAGGTCATACCCCTGAGAGCATCCGTATGGCATTTGATCGGGGAATGATTGGGGCCCAGCTCCATCTACCACGAGCGATCAAAAAGCTGATCCATCAACGGGCCAATGCCATATCCAACTGGCTCAATCTTGCAGATATCTCCCACCACACGGCTCCAATCAATGAGCCGTATGCCACCCAGATATGGCTTGAAGTTTCAAATCAACGACAAGACCAGCAGATTCTGATGGTGCTGATTTCGGCTGGCTTGAATCAACAGCAAGCTGAACGGTATCTGCAGTGCTATGGCATTAACGCACCCTCGCATTTGGCAGCCATCCCCCAGAGTGCGTTGCCATTTGTGAACAACGGGACAGCTGCGTTGAAGGGGCAGTTGGGAGATGCGGCTGAAAGTATCAACACCTCATTTGAGCTTTTGCTTTGGCTCCAAAATCAAGCGGATCGAGGACACACCCTGTGTGACCGGATTGAAATTCCGAAGAGGTTACGCGCGACATTGGACGCCTGCGTTAACAACCGCTCTGTAAGAGCAGATGAAACGAAGGTTCAGCTGTCCTCGCACGCATTGCTGCAAACCAGAGGCAGAGAGAAACTTGAGGAGTTAACGGCCAACTTCTTCCCGACCTACGGCGACCCAGAGATAGAGTTTGCGTATTCGCGGCTCGAAGGGCTTTTAGGTGAGGCCACAATAGATTTTTACTCGCTCCTCCCTCAGTTGGTGAATCAACGAGTGGTGATACTGACCTACAGCTCGATGACAGAGCTTGCGGAGCTTGTCGAACAGTATTCAGCCTTAGTTCAAACTCTTCACTGGAGCCCGCCACAAATTGTGGTCTATTCAGAGCACAGAACATTGGCACTAGCCAAATGGCTTCCCTACGAGGAAATTTTGCCTTTTTACCAGGTCAGCTCCCACCGAGCTGAGTCGGGACAAAGTCGGATCGTGATCGATTTTGATCAGTTCTCACTAAGCGACCTAGTGGTCTTCCTTGAGCAGGTCGAAAAAGAAGATCAATTGATTCTGGTCAGCCACCATGCGGCAGAGCCCTGCGCCCTGACCCGTGAATTCCACTTGCGGGATCTCTATGCTTATTTCCACAACGTGGCGCTCAACCGAAGCCTCCAGCCTCCTACTTTTCCTAAGGCTGCCAGCCATGCCGAACTGGATGAAGCGATTGACCAAGGGCACACGATTATCTCGGATGATCTCGACTTGGTTCAGCAGATCAACTCACGTCACAAAGCTGCTGGCACGCTGAAATTGGTCACCCCTGAAGGCGGCTATTCAAAGCATCAACCCGTGCTGTTTCGTCCCAGAGGTGCTCGTCGCTTTGACTCTTTTATAGGTGTAGTTATCTCTACGTCAGACAAAGGCTTGATGGTCAACGCCGCTGGAGTTGTTAGGCAACTGACGAACGAGTTTGTCAGTGAGTGTCAGACATCGAAGGCATACGCAATCGACGTCTTCGATGCAGTGCGAATCGGTATAAAACGCGGAGTGCTTCTCACATGTCACGACCATGGCTTAGCGGAGTACTTGCGCGACTCTGGCACAGAGATAGTCCGGCATTATGCTTTGCCTGCCCCATCCCACAACGCCAAAATTCCTTCAGGTCAGCGCATTACCCCGCTGGTTGAAGGACTAAACTGATGAAGCCTGCCCTTAGGGCAATTTTTACAGATGATGACTGTCACCCACGTCTCACTGGTCTTTTTTTTGGCCGAAAAATCCACCGTATGGATACAGGTGTGAGAGCCACCGCGAAGAACGTGGTCAAAAAAGCGCCCTCGCAGGAACCGTGACCTCATCTATCTGATCATCGACAGCAAACGCCCCCTCGAAATGATCAGGCAGATTGTGCTCAATCTCGACGCTTGATCCTCCAGACCTGCTTCCAAGAATCGCAAACGCGCGTAAGCGATCCTCACCCAACTCACCTACCCAGCCGCATTTCCGATCGCGGGAGGACGACATGCACGAAGCGACTACTCACCGAATCATTACTAATCTGCCTGCTGGAATTTGTATTCACGGCGAGATCGAACAACAATCGGCATTGGTCGCAATTCGTACGCTTGCAACAAGCGTTTGGCCGATTTGGGACTAAAGTGTTCGAGCTCATAGCTATTCAACACCTCATTGGTTGAAGACCATGAACGCGCCAAAAGCAGTACGAAGGCTTCATGCCGCAAGTCATCGCTAGCAAATTCTACCTGTTCGATTGTCAGGTAGGCTTTCGTGATGTGCTCCCAAATTTTGATCTCTTTTTCCGGCGTTGTGTCGCGACTGAATGAGCTCAGTATTTCCTCCATATGGCCAGGGTAGAGCCGACTCAGATGCATCTTGAGAATTTCAACGCGATCTAGTTGCTCCGGCGTCAAAGTACTAGTTCCTAACGGAGAATAACGTAGCGTGAAGGGATCTACTAACTCCATTTTCCCATCGAATGCTTCAGCGACACTTTTAGCATTCTTATCTCGCAACCCAGTAGGCAAGTGTGGTGGCGTTTTGTCGATTTTAAAGACTTCGGGAGGTAGCAGCCCGAGATGGTCATTGATTTTTGTACACGTGTCATACGCGATGGCAGCCGCTACAGCAGGAGAAGTGCGGAAGAATTCGCGACCGCGATTTAGTCGATAGGCTGCCAAACGTTTATGGGTTTGCTTCTCGGCCAGCTTGCAATCGCCTACCGAGTAAGCGGTGGCAATCTCAAAGGGAACAGGAACCCCAGAGGAACCAACATAGAGCTCACGTGCTCGGACATCCGGCTCTCGCGTGGTAAGGCCGATTTTGATTACGTATGCGCCGTAGAGAGGGTTCTGCAAAAGATAGAGGTAACCAGGTGTCACTGAGAGTCATCCAGAGAGGTCAGGCAGCGAGTTGAGGGTTAAAGCACACCTTTGGCTTAGTTAATATGCCGCGCTGCAGGCTGCATCCCGGAGCAGGTTGGGGTTCACGGCATCGCCGGTATGTCGATAAGCCATCACTATCCTATCTCTTGCGGCTGGCAACAATCGCAATCTCCTAACGTGTAACAAGCTGACCAAGCTTCGTTCCAGTACGTCGATGCCAGTCAGTCGCTGGAATCCGTCCAATCATCTTCCCTGATATTGTCTGTTCCCATGTCAGCAGCTTACGGCCCCGCAGGGGCTTCCCCTTGGCACACTGAATTCGGGCCGCGTAGTGGTTGCGAAAAGAGGTCAGCCGGGAAGAATGGTGTTGCGCCCAGGCGCCATCGTTGTGCCATACTCAAAGAATACCCGCCTTACCATAGCGATGGCCTCCCGGTTGGCCCCGAGCTGAGCGAATCTAAACGCAAACTTTCGGTCACGCCTTCACCGCGCGCGGTAGACAGTCTAGATACGTTGAACAACTGACATACGTCGAAGTCATGGCGGTGTGGACAAATGTGGAAGAAGATGGTTGACTCACTGAATCGGATCTCTATAATCCGGTAGCTTTTTTTCAAGGCATTTCCCCTGAAACGCCTTTAGTATGCCCCGAATCACGCACCAAGACGTGTCAATGGGCCACAAACGTAGTGATAGGAAAAGGAGTTGAATGCGATGACGACTGATCGTCTGTTTGACAAGATTCGCAATCGAGTTGGCGAGACCCCAGAGCTGCGTGAGGCTGCGGCCCGCGCGCGTATGAGCGCACTCAATGAGAAGCTGGAGCGTCAGCTCGCCTCTCAAGCCATGACTCCGGAAGTGCTGGCAAAAGCCTGTAGCCTCTGATCTTTCCTGTTCTATAAAAAGCAGCCTCAGCGGCTGCTTTTTTTTGCGCGATCAAAATGACTCCATACCTCGTTTCCAGTTTTCAGAAGGCCACACTTAGCGCCTTGATACGCGAATGCTTCGGCTACGACTTCGCTGACATTTTCCTGAAAGATCAGGTCACGTACCTGTTCAATTACCTCCAGGAGCGAGACTGCGTCTCCATGCTTCTGGAGCCTGAGTATATCGATCGCGAGTTCTTGGAAGACTATTCCCGTTACTACGTAAAGCGCTTCGGTAACGACAGCTATGAGTGCGGTCGCATCCACTTCTTCAGCCACGGCATTGACCACGAGCACTTGGATCTGCTGCTCCAAGGGGAACCGAAGGATGGGCTTACCCCAGAGAAGCTGCAGCAACACTACCTGGGATTTATGGTGGTCAAACCGTTAAGCCGCACCTTTGTAGGCAAAACGTGCCTGCAACTCACAGGCGACAAGGGTGTAGGTGACGGCACCAAAAAGAAAATCGCCAAGCGTTACGACGTGAACCTTTTCGGCATCAAGCTGCATGTCGACTCGATCGCTTTCCAGGAACAAGACAAGGTCGTGGCCGCGTGTGCGACCACCGCCATTTGGACGGCACTCCATGCGCTTCCTTGGCGGGACGTTAAACACGTTCCCTCCTGCAGTGAAATCACCATCAATGCCCTGAATTTCGTCGACGGCTCGAACAACGGTTTCCCCAACAAAGAGCTCACCAATAAGCAGATTCAACGCTCCTTGGACGTCGAAGGCCTTCGCTACCACTCGACGCTGCTTCTGGAGCAAACCCTAGAATGGTTCCGGGCCTGCGTGACCTCCTATATCGACAGCGATCTACCCTTGGTGTTGGTGGGTGAAGTGTACTCGCTCATGTCGCCTGCCCAGACTGGGGCCCAAACGGAGGAACAGACTGACGAAGCGGTGCTTACCCTTAAGAGAGTGGGCGGTCATGCGGTCACTGTGCTCGGGTACGATTTCAGGGTCGGCTCGAACCTTCTCTACATTCACGACGATCGGTTAGGGCCTTATGCCCGAGTTGACCTGATAGAACTGAACAATTACGAAACGTTAGGAGAACTACCCAAGCGACGGACAGGCTGGGCGTTAGCATTTCGCCGTACCCCTGACCTAGGCAAGACATGGTTAGATGCCCACGAAATTCTCATCCCAGACGCTTGCATCGTACCCGCAGAAAAGAAGGCTCGTTTGCCCTTTCAATACGCGCACGGCACAGCTGAAGCGATCGCTGAACAAATCGGTCTTTGGACGGAGCCTCTACTGGCCTCTACAGAGAGTCGGCTTGAGCCAGGCCCATTGAGGTTCAACATCAAGCTGTCCTCGATTGCTGAGGTCAGAGAGCATGTGCGCAACCACAAGCTGGAATACTCGGGTGGTGAAACGCTACAAGTCGAAGTCGATGAAGTGGTTTCCTTTACCGCAACAGAGCTGGAAAGGTGGAAGGAGGATCGCATCCGCATCCTGACCAGTCCGATGGCCAGACTGCAGTGGGAAATCGACTTCTTCTGGGGCAACAAAGAAATTTTCAAAGTGCTTCTGGACGCGACAGATATTCCCTTGGGCAATGCGGTGTCTGGCGTGTATGCAAGCGACCCCCTGTATTCTGAGTTGTTCTTCGGTCTGTTCCGTAAAGCAGAGAACAGCGGTGCTGAGACTGATACAACACATTTCTATGGATCGTTTCGCAAGGCGCTTGAGCTGCGCGAACTCGACTATGTCAGCCACCTCAACCAGGCGTACGGCGCACTCCGCGCACCACTAAAGCTTGAACCCAGTGAGGTTGATGCGTCGGGCAAAGGATTGAATGAAACCCTGGAGCATTACTTCGATCCTCAAGAGACGACGCTGGCAGACGTCTTCCCCGGAATTGTCTCAGATCCAGTTATGAAGAACCTGATCTGGGCCATTGGCCGCGATGGCAGCCTGTTCCTTGCGGTGGATATCTCGGAGCCGAAGCTGGGCCACCCCAGCATGACCGGCCTCCAGGCAGCTCGGATCGCGGGCGAGATCTGGTGGACAGAAGAAAATGGGAACGCCATCTGGCATGTCAACTACTCGTCAGGTCGGTACAGCCGCGACTACGCGACTCCTGATAAGTACTTGAAAAACGCCGTACGGAAAATCGCCTCGTTCTTTCAGGACAAGGTCGACTTCGTGGCAAAAGGCCTGAGTCGCCCTCCTCTGGTTGAAGAGCGCATGAGGCGGGAGAAAGAGGAAAGAGAAAGGCTTGAGCTGGATCAAGCATAACGACCTCGAAAGGCAGGCTACGGCCTGCCGGAATACCTTTTTCAGGACAACAAGTACCTCCCGAAATCGCGACCCCATCACCACCAGGGTTAGATCGGTTTTCCATGTGCTACTTCTCCTAGACGTCCATTATCTGATCTGCAATTGCCAACGGGGTGTACTCTTCTGTGTCTAGAACTTTGTCCGCAAAACTTGCATCCTAACGAACACTCTGCTCGTTAGGATGCAGTACGCTCACCTGTTACTCTTCCCTCGCACAGCGTATCTCTCCATCAGAACAGACTCTGGCGCGACGATATGCACGTGCCTCATCGTATCCCCGATCCGCGTCGCATGACGCCCGCCGTTCTGAATCGCCACATTGAAAGCGAAGACTAGGACGCCTTCGGACGCCGTGCTCATCCTATTACTGGCTGCGCTTATACATGGCACGGATCAAGGCGCTCAAGCTGCCGCGAGGAGTGTCGTTAAAAATTACACCGGAGTAATCGTGACATCTTGTACAGCGTGATCGACAGTAAGAGGCCACTGGAGCTGGTGAAGAAGATCGCTCTGAATCTCGATTTTGCTTAACCTGAGGACGGCCCTCAATAGAGGTTGATCAGGGGGTGACCCATCGATCAAGCACCAAGCGCGATTGCTCTGTGTTCAAGGCCCCATCACCATGTCGATTTAGTCATACAATCGCACAGACTCTAAGGTAGAGCCGCATGAGTAAACGCATGCAAAAGATTGAATCACTCTTGGCGGGCCTGCATCCCACTCAAATGCCTTCATTCCTTGGTGCCCTGCAAGCACAGATGGGCCATACCGGCCATGCCTCAACATCTTTGTATCTGCAGGTTCCCGATTCGGCCCCAGAGGGGATGAGTATTGCTCAAGCACAGTTCATCTGGTCACGGGCCACTGAGTTATTCACTGAAGCAGAGCTTATAGAAATGCTCGCAGGCACTCTCCAGGATGCCTCGCCGATGGGCCAGCTCTACAGCGGGAAAGTATCCTCGCTGGACAGCCAACCCTCACAACCTGACGCTTACGGCTCTGCCGTCTTTAGCGTTTTGCGCAAGCTTGCGGCTACGGTTACCGAATTTGAAATCGATGATCGGGGGAGCTGTATCGTGTTGAACAAATCACTCTGGAGCCATTGGACTCATCATCTGTTGTCCATTCTGGTCACTATTGGAGAGGCGCCTGAAAGCCTGCAGGAGCTATTGCTTCAGCAGGATCTAGGATTGTGAGTCATGGAGCTCGTTAAGGCCCCAGCATCGACCTCGACCGCAGGCTAAAATCCAAGCCGCCGCCCCCTTACGAGAGCCAAAAAATGAACTACGTTGAGCAGATTCAGCTTGAAGCCAAACGTGTCTTTGCCAACAAACAAAAAGCGGATGCCTGGCTCAATCAACCTAAGGCCGATTTTGATGACTGCACACCATTGGAGATTGCCCGTGATGAGTCAGGCTATCTCCGCGTCAAAGATGTGCTCGATAGAATCGATCACGGTTACAGCTTCTAACCATCAGAAATCCATGCCAGAAGGCCCTCGATGATTGTGTTTGATCTCAACATGAACGACACCGAGGCTCTCCTTCGCCACGTTGAGGAATTCAGCCCAACGTCAGGCGATGCACGCGAAGATGCCAGGTTAAGAGATGCACTGCTTGAATTACGCGCGGCCCTGCTAACGCACTTGGAAGTCTCAAACGACCAACCTGCTCCATGATCAGGTCGGTACGAGCCAAGTCCCTCACACGCGCGATCATGGTGCTTTATGAAGATCACAAGGCCTATCGAAGGGCAGATCTGGAAACTGGCCGTGGCTACTCTCGGATCGCAAGGACTGGAAGAGCTGGTGGTTGATCTGCTGAAGAGCCACGTGCGCAAGCGCGCGGTGAACATGTATGGATTCTTGCATGTTGAATGGCTTGGTGCGGCAGCCCTTGCCGCCCTGCGCAATGGCCAACGCCGGGCAGGAGCGGAGCTAAGGTTTATGGAAGATGACCCACGCAAAGTCGCGATCCTCCACTGCCATTGCGCCTACCTTTTGCAAGGTATCGTAAAAGCTCTGCCTGTAGAGGCTCTGGATGACGGCTTGCTCGTGTGGCGTCTGCAACTCGATGTAGGAGTCTGATTTAGCGCGCCCTTTTAGACAGACCGTTGGTGGAGCCTTCGCATAGGAATTCATGAAGGCGCCCTGGTCACCGCGAGTAATCAAAACCATATCAGTTGGTCTGGGATGAGCTTGGACAGATTAATCGTGGGAATACCTGATAAACCCGGCCCCCTATGCCCATGACTGCAGAGAGTTTTGGTTTCAAGACAGTCTTAGTCGTCAAGCCGCTGTAGGTATATTCCCCTTAACACTTCGTATGCTTTGGCTACCCACCAAGCGCCGCGTGCGCCAGAGATAACGAGCTCCGTCGATAACCAGCAATGCCACTGCCGTCCAGATTGGAATGTATGTCATCCACTGCCCCGCCCCAATCTGTTCACCCAATGCCAAGGCCACGACAACCATTAATACCGGCTCAACGTACCCTAATAAACCAAACAGGCTGAATGGTAATAGTTTGCCAGCAACGGTGTAGGACATGAACGCGGCTGAGCTCATGATCGCCAACAGCGCAAGCAAAAAATACAGGCTCGGTGCCTGGACGAAAATGTCAGTCGCGGTTTCGTTCCCCATAGCAAAATATGCGGCAGCAGGGAGTGTGAGCAGAATGTCAAACCAAAGACCGCCAAGATGCGCTGTGGCGAGTTTGCGCCGCAATACGAAATACAGAGGAAACCCCAAGGCGACCAAGAGTGTCGGCCATGAAATATGCCCGACCTGATAAAGCTCATTTACCGCCCCCATGGCAGCAAAAATGGCCGCAATTTTTTGCATCGATGTCAGACGGTCATTGTAGAAAAACCTGCCGATCATGAGCATCACAAGTGGCAGAAGGAAATAACCGAGAGAAACATCGAGGCCGTGTCCGTTCAACGGCGCCCACATGAACAGCCATTGCTGCGTACCTAGCAACGCGCTACTCAAGCAAAGCATGACGAGCAATTGAGGTTTCCGGCTAAGGCGCTGCCAGATTGAGTTCACATGCCGCCACTCCCCACTGAAAATCAAAAAAACAGTTATGCAGGGCAACATCAGCACCATACGCCAACCGAAAATTTCTTCTCCATTCAATGGAGAAAGCAAAGTCGCGTAGTAGTACAGAGTGGCAAAAAGACAGGATGATGCAATAGAAAGAACGACACCTTTGAACAAGGGGCCTCCATATAATAATGAGTGTATGGATGATGAGCCGGTCAAATGGCCCAAGGCGGTGTGGGGACAAACTTTGACTCTATCCATTGCTTGAACGCGACGACCACGGCACTCGGAAACTTGGCGGACGGCCTTACCAAGTAAACCCCACCAGCGGTGTCCAATTCCCACTCAGGGAGGACATGCAGCAGCTTACCGGTAGCAATATCACGACTCATCAACCAGTCTCCGGCCCCCAGTATTCCCGCACCCGCGCAGGCCGCCGCAAGTAATGATTCGCTGTCATTGGCCGTTAGGTTTCCTTTAGGTGAAACCGTCTGAAGTACGTTGTCGCGATGGAGTCTCCACTGAGGAAAAGACGCAAGACCGCTAAAGCGAAGGCAATTGTGCTTGATCAAATCCTGCGGAGTTTTGGGCATGCCGTGCAGTCTGATGTAATCAGGCGAGGCGCACAGTATCCGACGATGGTCGCTCAGCTTCCTAGCGATCAACCTGTTATCTTCCAACTCTCCAATCCGAATGGCAGCGTCAAAACCTTCATCAATGATATCGACCAGCCGTTCGTTGTAGTCTGCAAGGATTGAGACATGAGGATAAGCCTTTAGAAATTCAGGCAGCATCGGGCCAAGCCAAAGCCTTCCCATGGCGGCAGGCAATGCCAATCGCAAAGTACCTCGAATTTCACTGGCGCCTTCTGCCGCTTGCTGTTGCGCTTCATTCAACAATTCGATGGCCGAGCGAAGACGCTCTTCCAATTTGGCGCCTGCCTCAGTGATTCGCACCTGTCGGGTTGAACGCTCCACGAGCCGAACGCCGAGACGCTTTTCCATTGCAGCGAGTCGTTTCGAAACGACAGTTGAGTGACGCTGCAGTAACCGGCCAGCCCCAACAAATGAACCTTGCGAGGCAACGGCCAGAAACGCAGCAATTTCATCACTGTGTTGATTGTTCAGAACATCAAGATTCATGGTTTTAGAATGATAGCCCCCGATGAGCGCCCCGACTCCAGATCGGCATGCGCCAATGCTGCGTCCGCCAGCGGGTAGCTTGCCCAGATCCGAGGCTTGATAATACCCGCACCTATCGCTGCCAAAACATCCTGTGCTCGCTCCTGATACTCAGAGGTGCTCGTAGTATGGGCCGCCAATGAAGGGCGCGTCAGGAACAAGGAGCCTTTGGAGTTAAGTGTCGCCAGTTCAACGGCTGAGGGCGCACCTGATGAAGCTCCGAAAGAAACCATCAGTCCTCGTGGTCGCAAGCTATCCAGAGATGCCTGAAAAGAAGCACGCCCTATTGGGTCATAGACGACGTCGACCTTTTTGCCACCGGTGATTCGAGTAACCTCCGACGCCAGGTTACCGGCATCGAATACCAGAACGTCATCGCATCCCAACGCTTGAGCTTTTTCGACACTCGCCGGCTTTGAAACCACGCCAATCACAGTAGCTCCCAAGTGTTTCGCCCACTGCACCATAATTTCACCCAACCCTCCAGCCACACCGTAGAGGAGGATGGTTGTACCCACCCCTACAGGATAGGTGGCTTTCAAAAGGTATTGCGCAGTGATGCCTTTGAACATGACGGCTGCGGCGTCATCAAACGATAGCTCATCAGGAATCTTGACCAATCGTTCGGCAGGATAAAGCCGTGCCGATGCATATGAACCAATAGGGCCAGTGGCATAAGCGACGCGATCCCCTACCCGTACGTTGTTGACGCCTGCACCAACAGCGGCGACGCGCCCTGCACCTTCCAGCCCAAGTCCAGATGGCAATGGAAGGGGCACCGCCCCCTTCCGCTGGGTAACGTCGAGAAAGTTAACGCCTACGGCCACTTGCTCAAGCCAGACCTCGCCGTATCCAGGCGACTGCTCGCTCAGTGTCTCAACTTTCAGTACTTCAGGATTGCCAACTTGGCTAAACTGGATTGCAGAAACCATGGTCATTCCCCTTCAGTGAAACGCTGCCTTCAAATCGCTGGGCCAAGTATGAGAATTGATCTTTTCATGAACAAGTCTGGTTTCCTGCAGGTCATTGATGCACAGTTTGCAGTAATGTCGATTACTAGCTATTGCGCACTATCACGTTTAAACGCAATTTATCCGGGTAATACTTGTCTGTTCAAACGTCCGGGAACAATCTAAAAAGCGCCTGAGCATAACGCCCGGCCTTCATCCCTTAAGAAAAGGAAAATCTTCTTCGAAGTACTCCTGCTGCTCTCTCATCTCTGTTTGGCGACGCTGTGATTCCATTTGGCGCAGATCTACTCTACGAATTTTTCCAGATATAGTCTTGGGCAGCTCCGAAACGAACTCAATTCGACGCACTCGCTTGTAGGGCGCCAAGTGCTCACGCGCAAATGCGAAAATATTTCCAGCCAATTCGGCGTTTCCTGACTCACCATGAGCCAGGATTAAGAACGCCTTCGGTACGGACAAACGTAGCGAGTCTGGACTTGGTACCACAGCTGCTTCCATAACTGCTGGGTGCTCAATGAGAACACTCTCTAATTCGAAGGGGCTGATACGGTAGTCGGAAGACTTGAACACATCGTCGGCTCGGCCAACAAATGTAATGTATCCGTCCGCATCGATCTGCGCTGTATCGCCAGTTCTGTAATACCCACCGCGCATCACTTCAGCTGTTTTCTCCGGGCTATCTTCGTAGCAAAGCATCAGTCCAAGCGGGCCGGTGGCCAGAGGCAAAGCGACCTCACCCTCAGTTGCAGGAAGACCATCAGGGTCAAGCATAGTCACACGATAACCCGGAAGAGGGCGCCCCATGGAGCCGGGCTTGAGCGGCTGACCAGGGGTGTTTCCAATTAGAGCGGTGGTTTCCGACTGGCCGAAGCCGTCGCGCAACATCAGTCCCCAAGCACGCTGGATCTGTTCGATGATCTCCGGGTTAAGTGGTTCACCAGCGCCGACCAGTTGACGCAAGTTAAGTCGATCCTTGTAGCCTTCCAGATCTTCCTGAATCAGCATGCGCCAAACAGTAGGTGGTGCGCATAAGCTAGTCACACCGTACTTTTCCAGAACTTCGAGCAAATTCTTGGCGCTGAAGCGGGCAACATTATGGATGAGGATACAAGCGCCAGCGTTCCAAGGCGCAAATAGACAGCTCCACGCATGCTTGGCCCAACCTGGTGAAGAAATGTTCAGGTGTAAATCGCCCGGCTGCAAGCCGATCCAGTACATTGTACTGAGGTGACCAACCGGGTAGCTTTGGTGGCTATGAAGTACCATCTTCGGCTTGGAGGTCGTGCCAGAGGTGAAGTAAAGCAGCAGTGGGTCAGTCGCCAACGTGCGACCCTCACTCTCAAAATGCCCAAGGTGCTTGTAGGCGGCACTGTAATCTGTCCAACCAAAATTAGCGGCGCCAACACAGATACGGTTACAACCTTCCCCCAAATCGGCGAACTTCTCCAAATGGGCGCTGCCAACCACCAGATGCCGCACATTGCCACGCTCAATGCGATCTCGCAGGTCTTCGGCAGTGAGAAGACCAGTGGCAGGGATGACTACGGCGCCAAGCTTAAATGCCGCTAACATAGTCTCCCACAATGCAACTTCGTTCCCCAACATGAGTAAAATACGGTCGCCGCGCTGAACTCCAAGGGCTCGCAAGTAGTTCGCAACCTTGTTGGATCGTGTCGAAATCTGATGAAAACTGTATCGCTGTTCACTGCCGTCTTCTTCGACTATAGATAAGGCTGGGGCAGAGTTCCCCTTGGCCATGGAGTCGAAGTAATCCAACGCCCAGTTGAACTCACTAAGCTGAGGCCAAAGAAAGCCACGCACGGCGGTTTCATAGTCTGTCCGGTGGGTGATCAGAAAGTCACGGGCAATAAGAAATGGGTGGTTTTTGTTCATAAAAAACTCCATCAGTCGCGAAAAATAAGCTCAGCTTTATAAGCTCATTTATTGATAAGGAATGCGTTACCGATCGTGTCTGAGGAGCCGTGTGCTGGATGGCGAAAAACTTGCGGCAACATAGGAAAGATTCATGATTGGGTACTCTATTATTTTTATTGAGGGTATCGTCATTGAAATTCGTGCTGCGCGCTCGATTATAGTTGGACGATCATTGAATAAGAACGTGTAAATTGACCAAGGCGTTATGCAAAAAAATCATAGGCATTTTCGCTCCATTTACTAACGTCCTACGGAGCTTAACGTAAGCTCAATTTGACATCAGGCGTGTGAGCAGACGATAGATATCAGGCATTAAACACTCCAGGAAATCAAATCTCGCCTGGCTCAACTTAAAGCCAGGCGAAACTAAACTCACTGAGTTGCCTGCAAACCTGAAAGACAGCCCCTACTCCACTTCCGTCCTGCGCTTGTCGAAATGCCACTGATAAACAAGGAACTGGAAGTTTTTAAGGTCGCCTTTTTCGTCAAAGCTGAGGTTTCCGATTGGCGACTCCACTGTTGAGTTGTGGATCGTTTGAGCAACACTGATTGGATCTTCTGTTTTCGCCAACTCGATGCCTTTGGCAATCACCACAATCGCGGAATAGGAAGGGAGCACCAAAGCGCCACTAGGATCCTCTCCCTTCGCTTTGAATGCCTCGACCAAAGCGGAATTGGATGCCTCTCGGTCGTAGATTTTTGGCATTGTTACCAGAAGGCCTTCAGATGCCTCCTTGGCTACCAACGAAATCGCATCATTCCCCACACCCTCGGGCCCAATGAACTTGGCTTTAAGCCCTTTCTCCCGTGATTGGCGCAGTATTAGGCCTAATTCAGGGTAATAACCGCCGTAGTAAACGACATCAACATTGGCTTGCTTAAGCTTTGATATGATTGACGAGAAGTCTTTGTCGCCCGCGTTCAGACCTTCAAACATGGCAACTTTAATGCCTTTCTCGTCCAGAATTTTCCTCACGGCAGTCGCGAGGCCTTCTCCGTATTGCTGCTTATCGTGCAGAACGGCGACACTTTTTGGCTTTAAGAAATCAACAATATAATTACCTGCGGTAGGGCCTTGAGCACTGTCCAGGCCAATGGTACGGAACACCATTTTGTAACCGCGATTGGTGATATCTGGACTCGTAGCGGAAGGTGTGATCATGATCACACCTTCATCTTCGTAAATGTCCGAAGCGGGTTGAGTAGAGCTGGAGCACAGGTGGCCAACGACAAACTTAACACCGTCGTTGACCACCTTATTCGCAACTGCCACGGCTTGCTTTGGATCACAGGCGTCATCGTATTCAACAGCTTCAAGCTTCTTCCCGAGCACTCCACCCTTTGCGTTGATTTGCTCAATCGCCATTTTTGCGCCATTGAATTGCATTTCACCGAATTGAGCGACAGGCCCCGTTTTTGGGCCAGCAATACCGATTTTTATACTGTCAGCTGCTAATGACTGCCCAGCAAATCCTGCAAGCATCATGACAAGAAGGAATTGGGGAGTTTTTTTATAAATATTATTCATAGTGCTCCACTCATGGTGAGGAATATCGAGTCCTTGCCGGCCCATACCGATTGAGTCTTTATTTCTCATTCGACCTGGGTTACTACAAACTCAAGCTTTAGACAGAGCAAAGCGACGCTTAACCCATCTAACGATGAATGCCTGAGGTTTCTGCAAAATAATTGATATTTATAGCGCGACGATTGTAAAAAATTGAACCGACACGTGCTTAGCTTCTAGCCCGTTTGACTCAACCGAATTGCAATCGCCTTGGGCACCGCCTTGTCGACAGAAACTGATTTGAATTTGATGTCAAGCATTAAACTGACCTCCATGCTAACAACGCGCACCGACTGCATTTCAGTTCTAAGCCAAGCATATCCTTAAAAAGGAGTTGCTGGATTAACAATTGGTAGCTCCAGCAACAATGAGTCCTTATTAGAGCCAAAACACCCTTCGTAATTAAGCTCAATTATTGGCATTGCCTGTTTTCAAATCTAATACCCGCCTACTGCGAGAGTTAATGCGCCTCGCCCACAACACCAAGCAGCTGGAGCTAATCCTTGATTTGAAACCTATAGACCATTAAGGAGCTGGCTTCACATCGCATACTTACGGTAAATACCTTGCTCAACTTGTGTTTTTTTTGCAACAAAACTTATGATGTGCCCCCGAGGCGCTTCATGGTTCCTAACAAATAGTCTACGTCCTCCGTGGATGTCATAAAGGATGTGACAAAGCGAACAACACCAGACGACCATCGCCCATGATAAAATTCAAACCCCTCATCGAGCAGCCCTTTAATTAAGCCAGGAGTCAGGCGACAAAATACAATATTCGACTGTACAGCCCCCAATACTTCTACATCTTTAAGTTGAAAAAGACCGTTAACTAAATGTTGTGCCACAGTGTTTGCTTGGCGTGCATTGCGCAACCAAAGATCATTGCTCAAATATGCATCCATTTGCGCTGACATGTACCGCATTTTTGACGACAAATGCCCTGCACGTTTACGCCGAAATCCCATTTCTCTAGCTAATGAAGGGTCGAACAGAACAATGGCTTCTGCCGCTAACACTCCATTTTTGGTAGCACCAAAAGAAAGTGCATCAACACCAAGCTTCCAGGTCATCTCAGCTGGAGAACAATCTAGATAAACTAGGGCATTGGCAAAGCGAGAACCATCCATATGCAACCGTAAGGAGGACGACTTACAGACTTCTCCGATTGCAGCGATTTCACTCAGGGTGTAGATACTACCTACTTCTGTAGCCTGAGTAATGCTTACGCATGAAGGCTGCGTAACATGTACATTACCTGCTTTATCCCCCCCTATTTTCTGACGTAAATGACTGGAATCTATTTTTGCCGATGGCCCATCAACCGTGATTATCTTGGCACCATTGGTGAAAAATTCTGGAGCTCCACATTCGTCGTTATTGATGTGGCTGTCCGCGTGGCAATAAATATTTCCCCAAGGCGGGGTCAACAAGCTCAAGCTTAAAGCGTTTGCGGCCGTCCCGGTAGGCACCAAAAACACCTCGACTTCGCGCTCGAAAAGCTCACTGAATTTTTCTTCGATCCGAGCCGTATATACATCGTTACCGTAGGGGGCTGCTTGGCCCACATTGCACCGGACAATGGCATCCATTACTTCCGGCGATACATCCGCAATATTATCACTAGTAAACCCAAGAGCGGGCTTCTTCAGATTCGAGTTCAGACCTTCGTTCACAGGTAACCCTCCTGGATGCAAGGAGGCCCTCCTCCTCAACATCGAAGCATGTTAACGAATAGAAGTTGGCGATCATTGTAAAAAATTGATCACCAGGGACTATGCTCAGTTTTTTGTCAACCGTAGCTAATGCGCTCCTTTAGATTATTCACATAGTCACCAAAACTCTTTACGGATAAATTTTACACCGACACCGCATCACACAGGCCAATAACCAGCTTCTAGGACTCGATAGAGAGTTCGCACCGTTTTTTTCCATCACAGGCTACTGACTTTGAGAGTGCCAAAGCGTACTGGATCCTGGCCACCATACAGCTTTAATAAGCTTCTAAGATTCTCGTAGAGAAGCTTGGACTTTTTTAACCCCTTAAGCTTTTACCTCATTCGCCGTTGCCCTATAACAATAATCAAAAGTAAAAAAACCACAAACCAAGGAAGCAACGCCATTTCATTAAACATCGATCGCCACCTACATAACACTCAATCGCCGTTTAGCCCGCGCTCAACTCTCAGTTAACGCGGGCCGGCGCCATCAAAAACTACAACTTCATTAACACCGTTTTAAGCTCGGTATAATGCTCAATGGCCGCAGCGCCCATCTCCCGACCGATACCTGACATCTTGTAACCGCCAAACGAAAGAGCGGGATCTAATGCACTGTGACAATTGACCCATACCGAACCAGATTTAATCTGCGGAATAATTCGATGAACTTCGCGTAAGTTATTCGACCAAACACTTGCCCCTAAGCCATAAGGACTATCATTGGCCAAGCGAACCACTTCATCAACATCATCAAATGGCATTGCTACCAAAACAGGGCCAAATATTTCTTCTTGAACCAAACGATGCCTTTGATTAACGTCCATCAGCACAGTCGGTTTTACAAAATAACCTGGGCCGAATCCCTCGCCACCGCAGGCAACTGAGGCACCCAACTCGCGCCCTAGTTCGATATAACCAGAAACTCGCTCCTTTTGCTTGGCCGAAACCAAAGGCCCCATTTCTACCGAAGAATCAAGACCATTGCCAAGTTTCATTTTATTGGCGATAGCTACAATATCGGCAATGACCTCATCAAAGTGCTTGCGATGTACATATAATCGGGAGCCCGCGCAGCAAACTTGCCCTTGGTTGAAAAAAATGGCGGACGCTGCACCCGCTGCCGCGTCCTGTAGGTTCGCATCCGGCAGAATGATAGTCGGGGATTTCCCTCCAAGTTCGAGGGTAACTCTCGTCATATTATCCATAGCCGATTTACCAATCAGCTTCCCGACCTCCGTAGACCCAGTAAAGGTGAGCTTGTCTACACCTGGGTGGCGACTCAGCGCAGCCCCAGCTTCTAGACCTGACCCCGTAATTACATTGAAGACACCAGCAGGATAGCCTGCCTCTTCAACTAGCTCAGCGAGTTTCAATGCGGTGAGGGGAGTTTCGTCGGCTGGCTTTAGAATTACAGTGCATCCAGTAGCCAAGGCTGGCCCCAGCTTCCAACAGGCAAGCATTAACGGGAAGTTCCAAGCAACGATAGCACCGACAACACCAACAGCCTCCCGGCGGGTGAAGGCATGGAAATACTCTTCTGGCATCAGTGGCAAAGATGGTTCAATCGTACTTCCTTCTATCTTGGTAGCCCAGCCGGCCATATATCGAAGAAAGTCGATGGAAAGCTGAACGTCCACTGCTTCAGCGACATTCGCGCTCTTGCCATTGTTGAGACACTCCAGTTCTGCAAGTTCTCGTCTGTCACGCTGCATCAGGTCGGCAAGTCGCAGAAGAAGGTTTTGTCGTTCGCGTGGTCGCATACGCGACCACGCTGAGTCGTCGAACGCCCTTCGTGCAACCTGAACCGCACGATCTACATCGAAGGCGTCAGCCGCCGGTACTTCGCCCAGAATCTCGCCGGTGGCTGGGTTTCTGAAATTTATAGTTCGCCCACTGGTAGCGTCCGTCCAGTCAGTGCCGATGCGCATTCTAAGTTTACGACTAATGAATGCGCGAGTAGAAGGTAAAATTGGAAAATCGAAGTTCATTTTTGAGCACCTTCAGTTGCCAAATGCGAATATTAAAATATATAAACTACACGTTATAGCCGTGCACATGCCCGACTCCAAAACTATTGAAATCGGCGGCCAGGTGCAGCAGAGCTCACAACACTGAAGAAATTATACATTCCAAGGGCATATCGACGTATCTGACAATGCCCTCAGGCAACTCGCTACTTAGCGATCATCGAGAGACCTTGTTGAATAAAAAGAAGATCAGCGCCGATAATTTTCATAGGAAAATCTTGACGCTTAACTGCCGCCTCTGAATTTAGGCAAAATATACCCATACACCTACCCGAGGACTCACAGGCTTGCTTGATAATATCAATGGCCTCTTCGAGCTCAAGTCGATCATCAGTCGATGCCTCTTGTAGACTTAACGCAAGGTCAAATGGCCCGACAAATATCGCGTCAATACCTGGAGTATTTGCAATCTCTACCGCATTATTGACTCCTGCCAGCGTCTCGATTTGAACAATCACACAGGTTCGTTGATGCGCGACTTGGGTATCGGTAAGAAGTGACTCGCCATAACTCGACCCCCTACAAATTCCTACACCACGTGCCCCACGAGGTGAATAGTAAGCGGCGCGCACTACCGCTTCGGCTTCGGCAGCACTTTCTATACGTGGCACCACAACTCCTTCGGCACCAGCATCCAATGCCCATCCAACCCACCCAGATTTGGCATCAGGAATCCGTACTAATACTGTATTTTCTCGTTCCCCTGCGCGAATCATATTCTCCATGGTCTCTCTGCCGATTGACGCGTGCTCGGCATCAATGCAAATGAAGTCCATCTCGCTATTGGCACACGCTTCTATTGCCGCAGCATGTGGTATAGAAACGAAAGTGCCTGTGACAGGTCTGCGGGCATTAAGTTTGGCTTTGAGATTTTCATTGTTTGTAGTCATCACAAATTCAACCTTATCAATGATCAATTTTTTTTGGAATTGTGGGATAGGATGTGTCCCAAAGATTCCGCAACATAATCTATATTTTTAGTCGTTAAGCCAGCTATGCAAATTCGACCAGAGCCTACCAAATAGATACCGCGCTCATTTTTAAGCCAGTCGATTTGCTGGGTAGACAAGCCTGTAAAACTAAACATCCCACTCTGCCGGAGAAGATATTTAATCTGATCAGGATCAGCATATGGCAACAGACGTTCATAAAGACTGTATCTCATAGATTGAATTCGATTTTTCATCGAATCCAACTCTGTGAGCCATAGTTCTTTCAAAACCCCATCGCCCAATATACTAGAGATCACACGCGCACCATGCGTAGGCGGACTGGAATAGCTCTGTCGAACCGTCGCTTTAAGCTGGCCTGTTACCTTTTCCGCTTGCAAGGAGTTCGGACACACCACGCTTAAACTGCCGACGCGCTCACCATACATTGAAAAATTTTTGGAAAATGAGTTCGCCAGCAAGAAACCAACTTCGAAGTCAATCAACGTTCGGATGGCTATTGCGTCTTCCTCCACTGACTTGGAGAATCCTTGATAGGCCATGTCCAAAAAGAATATCAGCCCTTTTTCTTTTGCAAGCTTGCTTAACTCCCTCCACTGCCCTTCGCTAAGTTCTGCACCTGTTGGGTTATGTGCAGAAGCATGAAGCACCACTACGCTATCTTTACTTAGAGAGGACAACAGTCCGTACATAGCATCGAATTTTACCCCGCCAGTAGCGAAATCATAAAATGGATATCGATGCACCCTATATCCTGCTGCCGCAAAAATATCGCAATGAGTTTCCCAGGTATAATCGCTCACCCAAACATCACGACAATTCAGGCTATGACTTAAGAAGTCAGCGCCGATACGTAGAGCCCCCGTCGCGCCGACTGTCTGGATAGTTGAAATCCGCTCGCTCTGATTGGCCTCACTTCCGTCACCAAACAGAAAACCTTGAACCATCGACCGATAAACACCCATGCCTTCCATCGGCAGGTAAGAGCGACTACCAAAATTTTGAGAAATTCGGCTTTCAGCAACACGAACTGCTTCCATATACGGAATATTGCCATCTTCATCGCAGTACACGCCGACACTCAGGCTAACTTTATTTTGTCTAACGTCTTTCTGAAAGTTCTCAAAAAGCGTATAGATTGGATCGCCTGCATATGGCTTAACGTTAGAAAACATCTTAAATCCCCTATCTTTAAAGCGATGATTCGACAACACCGTTAGTGGAGGCTGCTTTTTTCCGATATTTGAAGAAGTAGACAAGGCTCAGGAATGCGATAAATGGCACGCCGTACGTTAACGTTGGCTCAAAGTCTTTAAAAAACGCAGTACTGATCATCAATGCAAGCATCAGCCCCAACCCAAGCAAGTTAAAATACGGATAACCTTTAACTTTAAAAGGCAATTTAATACCTTTTCGAGCGATCTCTTTTCTAAAGAAAATATGAGTAATGAAAATCATCGACCAAACAAACATGAAGGCAAACATCACTAATGCCATCATCCAAATGAATGCATGTTCCGGCCAGAGGGCCGTGGTAGCAATGCCGATAATTGCACCCACACTTGATACGATCAGCGAGAGAACTGGAACTCCCCGCTCGTTCACAACACTGAATTTTTTGGGCGCATAGCCGCTTCGTGAAAGGCTGAACATGATACGGCTGGTGATATAAATTTCACTATTCATCGCTGAAAGTGCCGCGATCAGCAGAATGAAATTTAGAACGGTTGCAGTACCTGGAATGCCGATGATTTCCATCACCTTAACGAAAGGACTTCCATCGACCCCTGCCTTTTGCCATGGCACAATCGCGAGCATCAACGCAATTGAGACGAGATAAAAAAGCACTAACCTTATAATGGTTCCTTTGAACGCTGACGCAATGGCACGGTGGGGATCTTTTGCTTCCCCTGCAGCGATCGCAACCATCTCAATGCTTGTATAGCTAAACACTGCAACTAATGTGGCATTCCAAACACCAGCGATTCCCTTGGAAAAAAAACCTCCATCGGAAACATAATTACTAAACCCAACACCCGGAACATCCCTGAAAAAAATTATATAGCCAGCGATACCAATGAAGGCGAGGATTGCAGCTACCTTTATTGATGAAAATAGGTATTCAATCGAGCCAAAGGCTTTAACGTTGATTCCGTTTAACCCAATTAACATTATGCCGAGCACTGCACCTGCTATTCCAGGCTGCAGATTCACGAACCAATAACGAGCAAACATATCGACTGCACTTATCTCTAGCCCAATACCTAATACCAGGCCGGCCCAGTAAGTATAACGAACTAAAAATCCTGCCCATGGGCCGATGTACTTTTCGGCGCATACGCCAAACGACCCTGCCATCGGATGAAGCACCGTCATTTCCGCGAGACAAGCAATGAGCATCATCGATATCACTGCCCCGATCGCAAAACTCAAAAGGACTGCTGGCCCTGCCAAGTTTGTAGCGTAACCGCTCCCTAGAAATAAGCCCGTCCCAATCGCCCCTCCAATGGCTATCATGCTGATTTGACTACCCGATAAACTCCGGTGCAAACCGCCCTCTTGGGATTCGATGCTATTACTCGTCATATTAGACAACCTTTTGTGGTTATTATTAGTGCAATTGCAGGTAACGCGGACTGAAGTCTATAATCGTGTCAACGGCAAAAGGTAGAGCCATCCATCAAATTTGCGAAACATGCATAAACTCACCGTTTCGATAGGACAAAAGGAATAACCCATGCGTGAAGAGCTAGACTCGATTGATTACGCGGTGCTGAGAGAACTGCAAAAGGAAGGCCGTCTTACGACGTCAGAATTGGCACCTAGAGTTAATCTTTCCCAATCACCCTGTTGGCGACGAGTTAATAAACTAGAGACGCTAGGGGTCATTGGCGGTTACCACGCTGAAATAAACAGAAAAAAAGTGGATCTAGGTTTTCTGGCATTCGTAATGATCACACTAGACTACCAATCTACTGACAAAGTAAAAAACTTCGAAGCCGCCGTAATCAAAATACCAGAAGTTGTAATGTTCCATTGTTTATCCGGAACTGAAGACTACATTCTCGTCGTTGTCGCAAAAGACATCGAATGCTACACAGAAATTTTGCACGGCAAGCTTCATGGCTTACCCGGCGTGAGTCGATTACACAGCCATATTTCACTTAAGGAAATCAAAGGCAGAATTGCAGATGTGCCACTACCTTGAAAGAGAGGCATTTGCTGACGTACGTAAAAAATCAGCAACACCAAAGCCAACATGATGAGCTCCGGCAGCTTTCGAATTGGCAGCCTCTCTATTGGCCGGAACACAGGTCAAAACGTTCCAGTGTCGTCGCTCAACCAACGCATATACCAAGCCGGCCAAAAGACGATGTTGATAGTCCAGACGCTGCGGATAAATTCAGGCACATGACTTTTTGTCACTGCACCTGTTGACGTCCAACAAGTTTGCCCTGCCGCCTGTACAGAATGGGTACCAGGCCGTGGCGATCGGGTCGCTAGACTACTAGTCTCAGTAACCAACTGCCCAGATCATCTTCGCCAATTGACCTGCTAGCTCTTTTTCCACCACCTTGATCTGCTCGTCAAGGTAGACGACGTGTTCGTACAGTCACTGGAATAGTGAACTGAATGAACAACTCATGCCCACTCAGGACAGTCGCAAAACACTTGGGAGGCGCACATTGTCCTTCCGTTCAATTTTTTACAAGCCATCCTTGTTTCGGTCTTTTATGCTTATTCGTTGCAATGCTTTAGACCAATAGTTTATGACGCGCCGCCATTGACACCGGACAAAATCATACAGCCTTAAACAGAGCACACAAATCACCAGCCGCTATAGATTAACAACCCCTTTCAAAACCCAATCCGACAATCCATCATAGAATAAAATCAGAGAGGCACAAATATGACCAAACCAACAAACTCTATAATCCGGCCAAACCAGAGAGCTAGCGACATTTTCTACTTAATTATTTCGATCATCACCGGGCTCCTGGCAGGCAGCGTCGTCTCGTCTAAAATATCCCTGCTCGCAGGATTCCCATTTGCGCTATTTTCAACGGCGATTTGTTTTTTCCTATGGCGCAAGCGCGGATAAAGATCTGTCACGTTCTCAACACGTTGATAATTCCACTTCCCCTTCAACCATAAAATTCAAACTGGTGATTCTTTTATTGTCCGAGCTAGCACTACCGAGATCAACAACACCCCCAAAACCACCAGAGCCACATTGACGGAGAAGCTTGCTATAAATCCGACGACAATTAGCTTCAACCAAGCCAACCAAACGACTCTTAAAGTTACAGGAATATGCCCAAGCTGCGGCAACTCCAAGAGTCTTCGATCCACTCTATTGACTAGTCCGCACATATAGCTGCCAGCACTTACGATCAGTGAAGCGATTCGAAGCACGCCCGAGGATAGACTATTGATTATTGAGGGCATTGATTATTCCCCTAAAAAGATAACGCGACGTGAAATTTACTATTAACTTATCCAGCGCACATATGATGGTCGTGTTTTAGTTCTTAAAGAATGAGCCCAGTATCAAAGGCTCAATCTTTTGAACACGGACTATGCGAGCATTTCAAAATCGATGCTTATCCACCAAGATAAGCATCGCGCACTTTCGGGTCGGTCAGCAGGGCTTCACCGGTGCCTTGCATCACCACCCGGCCGTTTTCCAGCACATACGCACGGTCGGCGATTTTCAGCGCCTGGTTGGCGTTTTGCTCGACCAGGAACACGGTCACACCGTCCGTGCGCAGCTGTTCGATGATGTCGAAGATCTGCTGGATGATGATCGGTGCCAGGCCCAACGACGGCTCGTCGAGCAGCAACAGCTTGGGCTTGCTCATCAGCGCACGGCCAATGGCAAGCATTTGCTGCTCGCCGCCGGACATGGTGCCACCGCGTTGGTTGAAGCGCTCTTTCAGCCGAGGGAAAAGTCCAAGAACCTTGTCCATCTGTTCCTGATAGTCGCA
>NZ_JBNNVQ010000045.1:0-43727 GCF_050280625.1 Pseudomonas sp. NPDC089569 | reverse complement strand
CTCCAATCGGTCGTTTATTACGATTTGCAGGCTATGAGAGTGTTCGAAAGGTGATGCTTCGAAACATCGAAGCTCAATGGATTTTGGTGCTGCAAATGACTTTGAGTCATGTCGAACTGAGCGTCATTGTTGAGGTGTAGAAACGAGAAATCCGCCTTCGGGCTGATGATCATTCATGTCTCGATTTCTGCCTATCTGTACTCCTTCTGTTCCGATAAACGACAAATGGCCAAAGAAAGTTATCGGCAGGCCTGCCCATTTGTTGAACGTGCCCCTTCCTGGCTAAGGGCATAGGTGCGCATTCCATTACGCGATAGTGGGCGACAACTGGGAGCGTGGGTACCAAATCGTGACCTCAGGCCGGTAGCGAATATCGGCCCAATTTTGAATCAGCTCCTCAGGATATTCATGGCAATTAACCCTGACAAAATTCAGAGGCATTGCTTCGTGGTAGCTGGCAATTATCACAGTCGCGCGCTGGCCGCCAAAGGAAATCGGCTCGACTGGTTTCATTCCCTCAGATTGGTGATGAATTTGTCTGTGAAGCTTTTCACAAACGATGTGGCAATGTAGTATCACGGTCGAAGCCCAAAAATGGGCTCATAAGCTTGGCGTGTATGCGATAGCAACTGCCAAGCACTTAGTAGAGGGGGAGACCTGGTCTCTCTGCCGAAGTTGTAAGGCATAGATGTGGCCAGGAGGATCTCCTGCCCTGCTTTCGGATACGGTGTGCGCTCGCCTGCACATTGGCTCCGACGCCTGCTGGCGCGCCCAGCCTTCTTCTGCACTGTCCCAGATCTCGGACGCCCCCTCTCAATCCACGGTAGGGGGAGTGCATCAATGAGCAATGTTTCGTATCTGGACGTGAAACCGGAAATGGCTGCCAAAGCATTGGCTGCCGACAACGACGCAAAACGTGAGTTTTTCGAGAAGGTTGTAGAGTTCAGTAAGACCTTTTCAGTAAAAGAGACGTCCCGCCTTTTGAAGATCAGTGTTGGCTGGCTTCGTGACTACGCAGCAGATAAGGGGATTACTTTTCCAGATCCGTTGACCAGGTCAAAAGAAGAACAGCGTGCAGTGAACCGGCAGTTCGAGAAACTCCGTCCATTGAAGGAACTGCGCAAAGTAGAACCTGTTGCTCGTGCCCTACCCGGTCAGCTCCAGCTGACGCCAGAACTTGAAGTCCTTTCCCGTCGCGCGCTTCGCCGTGCCACCGCTGCTTTTCATAAACGAGTAACTGAACTCGCCGAGGTTTTTAGCCTCCACGAAGCGGCCGAAATTCTGAATGTCGGCGTTCGATACCTCAAAAACTTCGGGTACGAGTGGGATATCCAGTTCTGTGGCGAGCAACGACCATACACCGTAAGTGTTGCGGATGCTGTGATCGATTCGGTTAACGAGGTTGTGGCCGAAACAACAGTAGTCGCTGATGTACCGGCTGTGGCCGCAGTTGCCGACGTTTCGGAAATCGCAGCCGTGGTTTCTGGCGATGAAGAACAGGCGGTGGTTTCCCCTATCTCCCTTCCGATCGCGCCAATTGTTTCGCCAATCCGGACCAAGAACCCATTTGTGAATGCCGAGATTCGCTTCGTCGATCTCGGGGTTGCGGCGCCTGTGACCAGACCGACCGTGGCAGCTATTTCGCAATCTCGGAACAGAAATCCATTTGTTCATGCAGAGATTCGCTTTGTAGATCTCGGGGTTGCGGCCCCCGTATCTACTACACCCGCACCTATTGTTTCGCCGGCGCTGATAAAGGACCGAATTGTCCATGCCAAGATCCGAAACGTCGGTCTCGAGTTTGTAGCGTCTAACACCCCACCGCCCGTACCAATTGATTCGCCGGTTTGGACCAAGGACCCAATTACCCATTCCGAGATACGCAACATCGATCTCGCGCATTTAGCGTCTTTCACCCCGCCGCCCGTGCCAATTGATTCGCCGGTCCGGACCCAGGACCCATTTGCCTATGCCGAGATTCGCAACGACGATCTTGCGGTGTTAGCTCGCATTTCGCGGTATCCGATGTACCAGCCTCCTACTGGCACATCCTATTCACTTTATTAGGTGGCGCCGTCCCTTGGAAATGAGGTGCGAGCCGTTATGGTCTCGCGCCTCCTATCAGTCCAGTAACGGAGGAAGCGATGGACACAGGTTTAGGTACGCTGGAGCGAACCGCCGAAGATTCAATGGATGATGCATCTAATGCCGAGCTCAGCCAGGACCCTTCATTAGTGGTTTCAGGAATCCATTCAGTTGAAGAAAGAACACCACCTCAATTTGTAGTACCAAATGCCTTTTGGCAGCCGATGACCATGGAGGCTGCTTGGAGCGCCTGGTACGGTTCCCAGAAAGAAGTGAGCGCTATTTCCGATAGGCTCATGAAGATCCGTAACCCGAAATTGACGTCTTCACATGCGGCCATGAAGCGTGCGCGTCAGCCTGCCGTCGTTCTGGTTAACTATCTAGGCATAGCCGAACATAGCTTGGCATTGCGGGAGTCCAGTCCAGATGAATTCAGCAAAGTAGACCCCTCGAACCGACTCGATGCCAACTTAATTCAGCTGCTTGGCCAAGAGGAGCGGGACTGCATTAAGTCGCTCTGCTCTACTGCCCCGGCTACAGATGTAACTGACGCTGTTGTCGCAGTTTGGCCTTTCATGCGATGCCTCTTCGATGTAGGTGCGTTCAATCGCGACCTCGCGTTCGCCCTGCTCTTCTTATCCAAGATCGAGAAACTTGGCGGCGATGGCTTTCCGAAGCTCAGCCAGCCAGATCGTTACCGCAGGGACATGGCCGCGGCAGTGTTGCTGAATGACATTCCAGCGGGCATTTTTGCACTGGTTTTTGACAGCTCCCCTTATCTCGCTGGTCTCCTGAAAGTGTTTCCTGAGGTGCGTAGTCGAAACACCCGCCTTCCGGACAGAATCGACACTCACCAACAACTGCATCTGCAACTCTCACATTCCCAACTCGCAGATCTGGCGGAGGATGTGCGTACGGCATATCTCGGCCGCGCCAGTAAGTCGGCCGCCGGGGTGCCGCGCTTGCTCGCCCAGATTGAGGGGCAAGCTCTCGCGCTGAAGCCTGGTCGAAATGCATTGAGCATTATCTACTCGCAGTTCGTTGACGGCTTTGCTCGACAGGAGTGGCTAACGCTTGTTGGCGCGCTCAACAGTCACGCCAAATCAATGGAGGTTTCTCTCGATCAGAAACTGTTTGCCGCTGATCTGGTGGGCCGCGAAATTGTCATGCCGAGGCACATCAACCTTGACTCTGTTGATTTGATCCGTCGTTTGATCAACGCCACACAAGGCAAGCTTGATGCCGATGACTTTATCGCGCGCGCCGACAAACAACTTTCAAAGGTTCGAGACTTACATGGCCAGATCGCAACTCTTGGCCAGAACCTTACTGTCCAGGCGATGGGAAAAATTCAGGATTTGGCAGGAGCAGCCCGGGACGAAATCCTCGCTAATCGTGGGTGGTTCCAATCGGAAGTCGATCGCTACCTCCCTTTGATCCGAGCCTGGCAACGCTTTTATGAAGAGTGGGAGCGGCAGTCGCGCAAAGGTGCCTCCTCTGCCCCGTCAAAATCGCCAGCTCCTCTAGCATTGGTTGAGCGCCTGCCTGCACCGGCAGCGGCTCAAGTCAGGCAGTTGACACCAGAACTGGCTGAACTTCAGGAAGAGCTGGATTCAGTACTCACCCAAAACAGTCAGCTTGAACGGGAACTAGGCGAGACTCGGACGGAGCTTTTCAACCTCCGAGCATTTCGTGACGCGTTGCCGGCGACTGACGCTTCAGTAGAAATGCCTCAGGCGGACATGAATCTGCTGCGCCGTGTCGCTTTCCGCGAAGCACTGACCCCTGTCGATGTGCTCGCGTTCATTCAGTTTGTCGCCGGCGACCGTGTAGTTGTTCTGGAGTCGGCCTGGAAGTCGGCGCGTGAAGCGTCGGCCTTCCAATATGCCGGACGAATGCTGGACTTGCTGAAAACGATGGTTTTCCCTTACTTCGAGTCGCTGAAATGTGGAAACCCCGATTCGGTGGCTAGGGAAATTTTGGCAGGTGCATATTCAGCGAAAGAGTCCCAGACCGTGGGGACCTCGACAAAGCTGCGCTCACTGCGTGAGTTCGTCTACGAAGGACAGGTTCATTTTTTTGAACGTCACCTGAGAATCGGGAACGGTGGTGGCATGGAAGGCATGCGCCTGCATTTTGATATCTTCAACTGTGAAAAAATTGTGATCGCATACGCCGGGCCTCACTTGGAATGCCCATCGACCACCTAAATTTGTTCTGAGTCGCTATAAGCCGCTGTCTGCGTGCTACGCAGGGGCGGCTTTTTATTTGGACTGGCAGGAGGCTTGAGGCCGGCGCAACGTAAGCTTCTTACTATTGCCTTTCGCCTCGGCATTGGCAGCTGCCTTCTGCCTTGCCTTTTCTTTCCGTGCTTTCTTGCGGGTAGCATGATTCCCCCGTCCTTTGTACTCCAAAAACAAAGGCAGGACTTCGTTCGCGCGAATCATTGAAATGTAGGATTTCTCAATGAATCGAATGTCTTTGTTTGAACGCACCGGCCCGAGCAGAAGTGCCTTCCTATCGTGCTCAATGACGACGCCAATGAGAGGAAGTCCGGACTCCAGGAAGACGGTCAAGGCGACTCGATTCCTGACGCAATAATCCAGAAACCGGTCCTGCTCATTTGTGGAGCGATCGTCTTGGCGAATGGACGCTCGATCCGCAATTTGTGGTGTCGTCATGCGACGTTCCTGGGCGTTGCTGGGTTCATGGATCTCTACTGAATTTTTTCTGAGCGCTATTGCACACATTCAACTGAGGTAAAAGTGATATCAATATACCATCCCACGTTTATTTTGCCTTAGCCCGTCGTCAGGTCACGTACAGACAAAAAATCATGTTCTCTGAACTGTTTTTCAAAGTCAAAAAACCGCTGAAGTGCCAGTTTTACGGGCTTCTAGACCATTTTGTATAAGGCCAAAAAACGGCATTAACAGTATGTCTGGCCACGAAAAGGCGAACCGAGCCGAGTCAAATAGGCGCCTCATTCCCCAATGACGATCGGCTGAAGTGCCGTCGAAACGGACAGTATCCATGTCCAATACACCGTTAATTCGACCCATTGATTGCATCTATTTTCGGTGCGTTCGGGGTTTGATTGGGCAAAAAGGTTGTCAATATACGGTCATTATTGCTGAGTTTGGAACATATGATGCGTGCGCTCGTGGAAGCGGCACCTGGTCGATACATGTGATCCAATTGTTGGCATACTGCGTGGATCAGTTCTCAGCTAGTGTTGGCCGGGCGAAAGAAGACTGCCTGGCAAGATTTACATTCACGCGATCCTCGCCTTGTCGTAGACCCGCCGTCCGAAGTTGCGCGCGAACGAGATCCTCATGGCCTCATTCGGCCGGCAATATCCTCTCGTGACGGGCAGTAATGGGTAGGTTAACGATAGGTTGACGACGACAAATCTAGTTGCAGCGCACTGTCCAAAGCTCCTCCAGCCGAGTCGTATACGATTGACTCATCAGCTCGCGGCGCATTCCCCAATCAGGGGATGCAGGAACACTTGCAGCACGCAGTGTCCCTCTTCCCCATCGATCGTTTATTTTGTCCATGACCGACATCAGCTGATCGCATTCCACCGATTGCGTGTGGGCGAATAGATCGTCGGTAAACTCACCAGGTTGCCTCAGATCCATCAACAGGACCTCGGCTTTGCTGTAACGGAAACCTGGGCGGAAGATTTTGCCCACGGCGTCGGCAGCGAGCCGCGTCATGAGCCGCGTGTCACACGTCGGGAATGGCAGTTCTACCAGCACTCCTTGGGCGTATTGGGCCTCGTCCGGATTGAACATGCCAGTTCGGATGCTCACCCGCATGCGCTTGCATACCGAACCTTGGGCACGGAGTTTTTCGGCCGCACGCCCAACGTAAGTAGCTACCGCCTGCTTTAATGGGGCGATCTCAGTTAGGCGTTTGCCGAACGCTCTGCTGCAGCAAATCTCCTGCTTTGGCGGCTCGACCTCTTCTAGGTCCAGGCAAGGTGTGCCGGCCAGTTCCCGGGAGGTTTTTTCCACCAACACGCTGAATTTCTGCTGCAGTGTTCGAGGGTCAGCCTTCGCCAGGTCCATCGCCGTACGAATGCCCATGGACTCGAGATGGCCCGTCATGCGTCTGCCAACTCCCCAAACTTCTTTTACCGCGGTGTTGCGCAAAACCCAATCTCTCTTAAAGGGGTCGCGGATGTCCACCACCCCTCCTGTCTGTGCTTGCAAGCGCTTGGCGGTGTGGTTAGCCAGCTTGGCGAGGGTTTTGGTGGGAGCAATGCCTATACCGACCGGGATGCTTGTGCAGCGCAAAACTCTGGCTCGCAGCTCGCGGCTGAATGCCTCAAGGTCACCGGGCATACCGGTGAAGTCGAGCCAGGCCTCGTCGATGGAGTAACGCTCACAGCGTGCAACCGCAGACTCCAAAATGGTCATGACGCGCTCGGACAGGTTTCCATAGAGCGCGTAGTTGCTGGAAAACGGCACAATTCCGTGCCGCCTCAACTTGTCTCGAATTTGGAAAAATGGCTCGCCCATTTTTACAAACGGCTTCGCATCGTATGACCTGGCTATGACGCACCCGTCATTGTTGCTCAGCACCACAATCGGGGTCTTGGCCAGGTCCGGTCGAAAGACGCGCTCACAACTCGCGTAGAACGAATTACAATCCGCCAGCGCGAACACCTGGTCACTGCGCATGATCGCGTACGCTGAAGCGAACCACCCCCCAGATCATCAATTCGTCCCCCTCGAGAATGTACCTCGCAGGATAGGCACGGTTCTCGGACTTGAGGATCACCACTCCGTTTCGACTGTGCAGCCGCTTGCAGACTGGCTCGTTGTTCACTGCGGCAATGACGATATCGCCATGCTCGGCTTCGCGCCCCCGATCTACGATTACCAGATCGCCTGAGAAGATGCCGGCACCCTGCATACTGTCGCCTTCCACTTTGACCAAGTAGACATGCGGCGCGCGCAGATCGAACAGTTCATCCAGAGAAATGTTCTTTTCCAGGTGATCATTTGCTGGTGATGGGAAGCCGGCCGGCACACGGAAGGAGTAGTAAGGTACCTTTGTGACACCACCGGTCGGCGTACCTAGGAAGGTGACGGTCATAGTTTAAAGCCCAAGGAAAACTGTATATGTATACAGTTAATCCTTGATTCATTGCCCGGTCAATCCCGGTCCCCACGAATTTCGTCGGGCGGATTCAAGAAATTGCCAGGCCTTGGATCACATCCTCGACCCACAACCAACACCTCACCTGGCGGGATACCCACCACTCCTACGGCGTCAAGGCATACTGGGGGATGTCGCACAGCTCCTGGCGGGGCGCTCGTTTCGGGGGGCTGTTCAAGTTGTTGCCGATGATGCCTCGTATCAGCGATTTTCTTCATCGCTGATCATCGGCAATGAAGTGCTAGGCGTATTCGCGATTGTTGCCGGCAGTTGCGCATGATCAGAGAGGCGGTGCCGAAAATGGTCGCTGGCGTAAAACGTAAAGGGATCTCGACTGGTACCGAATGCGTGGCCACGTCCATCACCAAGAAGTTGTCGCAGATTTATCGGAGTTGGCCAGCGTGCCTTCGTTTACCCCCGCTGGGCACGTCGCAGTCGGCTGGCCCGGGACTTAAATTCAATCACGAGGATTTGAGTTCGGCCTGAACGATATGGATTGGGCGCAGGGTCACCAGCGCGGCGACTTGGTCAATTTCAGCTTCCAGCGTATTAACCGTGGATAGAAGCATGCATCCATCACCATGCTTTCGCCACAGAAAGGATTTGAGGCTTTCAGGCCATCCGTCCACCCGGTACAAGGCGCGATTGGATAGGTCCCCGAGTCGGGCCTCGGTTTGATTTTTGTAGATGTCGCGCTCGATGGACGTGTGGACCTTGCGCCAGAGTGCGGCCAGGGCAGACTCGTATTGGGCCGGGATATCTTCAGTCATTGGTTTGCCTTCTGCGCGGCCGGAGGTTCCCCCCGGCCGGACGGTGAACATTGTTAGGCGGATTTATTCTGCTGCAGTGCGCGCCGCTTGAGTTGGTCACTGAGTTGCGTCGGTACGCTGCGGATCAGGAGTGTGCCGTTGGCTTCGTCGAATTCGATTTTTGAGCCGAGCAAATGGGCTTCAAATGTGATCGCCAGGCCTTCGGTGCGGCCGGTGAAACGTTGGAATTGCTTCAGTGTGCGCTTGTCTGGCGGGATCTCAGGGGATAGCCCGTAATCCTTGTTGCGAATATGGTCGTAGAAGGCCTTCGGACGCTCTTCGTCGATCAGCCCCGAGAGTTCTTCCAGGCTGATGGTTCCACCGACCTTAGTTTGGGAGTTGGCGTAATCAACAAGAGTGTTCAAGCGTTCCCGGGCAGCATCCTCTTGAAGATCTTCGGACTCAACGAAGTCGCCAAATGCCTTTAGCAGCGTTCTGGTTTCACCTGGGCCGTCTACCCCTTCCAGCGCGCCTAGGAAGTCTCTGAACAACTCGTGCGGGCGCTTACCCTTGATGTAGGACACATACTGCTTGGACTTCGGATTGTTTTGCCATTCCGATACGTTGATGCGTGCGGCGAGTTGGAGCTGGGAGAAGTCGATGAAGGCAGCGGGTACGACATCAATCTTGTCGTCGACGGATACCCCATTGCTGTGGTTGAGCACCGCGACGAGTATGTAGTCCGTCATTCCTTGTTGGGAATGGATCACCACGAACTGCCCCCCTGTGCTGAGATTCGATTCCTCGATTATGCGGGTGTAGTGCTCGACGGCATTGCGGCTGAACTCCACGAAACTTGCTGTCCCGGCCAGGTATTCGCGAAGCCATCCACTGAACGGATACGCACCTGACTCAGCATGAAAAAGCCCCCATCCTTTTCCAGCTTTGGCGTTGTAGGCGTTGTTCAGTTCGAACAGAAGGTCATCAAGTACCGCGGATTCGCCGAGTTCTGAATCCCGGAGGATTAGCGCCGCTGGGTTCCCGTCTGGTTTCTTATCGATTGTATGGATGATTGCGGCGCGTACAGGCATCTGGTGCTTCCTTCTCAGCGGTGTCGGAGATGACGTCGACAACACAGGATAACGAGGTGATCGGTTCCGGCAATTCGCCAGACAGCCAATCCTAAGTGGTGAGGTTTGTGCCACGTTTCTCGCGGTGGCAAGCGATCACGGTCTGGCTGGGATATTCGCAGCCCAGGGTTTTCGTTTTAACAGGCTGACCGATGTGCGCAATCCAAAAGGATGGATAGAAATTCCCACTTAGGTTTTGAATTGCTGCCTTTCAGTGCACCGTTATGCTTCGCGAAATGAGTGTTGAGACTTGTGGGAGCAAGACATGGAGAACACGACAATATCACTCGGTAATTTTCCAGATTTTCCACCTTACGAAGGACTCTGGGCGGCTTTCTATTACGAGCCGATACCGACTTCAGGTGAGCGGTTGACGATCGCGGTTGTTGCCTGGGACGCCGATGGCCATTCATTGGCCGGGACAATCCCGAGCGGGCTACTGCCGGACGCGATGCAATGCACTATCGAGTTATTCGTAGCTGCGATCATTCGGCAGTTTGAGCAAGGCGGGATCGACGCTGTGGCGATGCCAGGCATTTATGTCGGGTCGGTAAGACGCGGGATGGGTAATGATCGAGCTGATGTGCTGCAGCAAGGAATCTCCCTCACCAGTTACATCGCAAATGCGAAATTGCATGGACTTGACCAGTCGTTTGCATCAGATTTAACCAGCACACGGGGTGTGCCCTGACCGACAGAAATCAGCCAGAAGCGGCTGTTCAAATGCGCCCTTTCTGAGGGATGACCTAGGCGAGTGATTTCGTTGCACAGTGAGCTTCAGGTGAAAGGATCGGGTTGAACCAAGAGGGTCGGTGCATTTTGTAAAGAGTGATCAGGCTTGGCCGAGCTACGCATTCGATTGTGGATAGTGGTTGCAACATCCTTCGGTAGCTGAATTGGGGTCGTGCTTTTCTCACTATCGCAGAAGAGGCAGAACTGATTCCCGGGTGGACTAAGCAACCAACAGGCCGAGCATTCTACGGCCTGGCCCCCCCAGTCTCGGGCTGCTCGGAGCGTTTGGTTGGCGATCAGTTCCGCTCGCCGTTTGAGATCGGGAGGCTCATACGTCACTAAGATCCCTGCATTACGCTGTGCCTCAGCAGTCTCCAATTGGGTCTGCCTATGCGCTGCCAATGCGGCGGCGTGCTCGGTCACCTTAACCTCTTGCTCAACTCGCCTTGCTTTCTCGATCTCACGCAGGGGAGCCTGTTCCAGCTCCCATTGGGTGTTGCAGTGATTAACTTCGTCCAAGAGTTCATCTTCAGCACGCTTGATTCGCATTTCTCCTCGAAGCGAACGAATCCATGACCTGGTGGTAGGGTCGAACAGAACGGCTCGTTCAAAGGTTGCTGGATCGTTGATCTGGCCCAAGCTGAGCTCGCTGAGGTCAATCTCAATTGATGAGGCTTCGATGTTAGAGAGCCGCTCGTACCGTTTGTATTCTGCTCGGGAGAAGACTTTGATTCGCACATGCAACTGACGATTGTCGGTAGTAAGAACTGCGTGGGCCAGGACGTCGCCAAGGTCCACAAATCGTTCGACCGAATCAGCTGTAACTGAGGCTTCCGGGAAAATTACTTCGCGAGACAGGGTGAGCCCAGAGGCAGTCGTGGCGCTGATCCGATGATGGAAAGCCGGAAGAGTAAGGCATCGCTGCGCTGCAATAAGAGCTACAGCCGCCCGTCTCACACCAGCTTTGTAGCCGCTGATACAGTTTTCAGAATGGACGTGGCGAAAATGTGGGATGACTTTCTGGCCACGATTCGCAGCATTTAACGGCTCGCCACAACCCGGGCAGAAACAGCCACAAGCACGACCATTCTCGACCTCAGAAGCCCGGAAAAACATACCCTCACGCTCACCGAATGGAATCTTTGTATGCTGCATATAACCAGCTCTCGGTAGCACCAACAAAGAGTCTAGCCTCTCAAAAACGAAGCCAATTCTCCAACCGTCGCCATGGATTCAAGTCGCGTTAAACGGAGCGTTTGCTCCGGGCGCGGGCATCGAGGTAACCGCGGTAGGCCGTCAGGATTTTTTTTGTCTCCCTGTCCGGAGCGTGAGCTTCGAGGGCGTCAATTTCCTCGCGACTCAACTCAGTGATCCTCTGCCCTTCGAACTGTCCGGCTAGGATGGTGCCATCTACTACGCCGCTCTGTGTGTTGATTTGCAGGCGAAGGAATTCGGACTCGAGCAGTGCAGCGTCTGGGATCTCACCATGCTTTTGGAGCAGCGTCACTGCTCGCTCAAACTTGCGTCTCTCCCGCTTGGCGATAGTGGCGTCGACTGCTCTTTCACCAGCCGACTCAAATTCGTGGCCGATGATGATTAGCAAGCCTGCACCGATCAAGGTCGGAACTGGCGCAACGAAGGGGAGCACCACTACGCCAAGCATCAATACGGTACCGGTGGCGCTGGCCACGCCATCGACCGCGCCGGCAACGCTGCTGACTACTATGTCACGGGCGTCCAGCATTGAATCCCTGGCTCCAGTGTAAGTCGAGTCCACGGACGACGTGATCGAGCGTGCCAACCCGACTACTGAATCCTTCACACCGTCAATCGCACCCTGCGCTTCGGCGTACGTAGATTCAGCTTTCGACGACAGCGCACTCGTGACTCCCGCGGCGGTGCCTTTGATTTGGTCCAGATATTTCTTCAAGTGATATCCCTAGAACAATCAGAAAGTAAACATCGCACCGGCTACTAAAGCGGTAGCTGCACCGTATAGCATGGCTTTCTTTAGCTCCCTGCTAGCGGGAAAATCGACGGCTAGTTTCGCGTACGCAGCTTGCATTTCAGAATCGTCCACCTGGCGGGTATCCATAGATCTGAAAATCACATACCGACACAGGTTAATGAGGGTCAGCAATGCCAAAACAGCAGTGGCGATCGTGAACAATAAGCAAAGATTTGAGTCGGCAAAAATCATTGGGAGATCACTAAGGTGCTTAAGTGTGGGAAACAGTGTTCAGTTTCAAAGGTTGAAACTGGCGACGTTAAGTTTTCTGCTGAATAGTCTTCGCTTGAACTGAAAGCTTGCGGGCAGTACGTAGGCGACGCGACCTCTGTACTAAGGCCTCAGCTGCGGCAATGTGATTTTTCCGCGCGCGATACGAGATCGCCTGATGGTTGTAATAGCGAGCCCACTGTATCGCGTGAATTATCTTCGCGTGAAGCATTTTCAGAGCGTCGATAGGATCAAGCCAAATAAGCCGTCGGTAAAGTGCCAACCCGCCAACGATGACAATCGCTGATGCCACACCTGCAACTAAAATCACTGTACTCATTGGTCATTCCTCAATTGGCGGTAGCGGCATTGGCTGAGCGCTGACCGCGCAGAAAATCATCCTCCGATCGTCCACAGGACCCAGACTGGCAACCATACTCGTGGCATGCAGTGCTGTCGCAGACGGCTCGGTAGCCTGCCCCACCGCAAAGCTCGCAAGTGCTGCCTGAGTGGGCTGGGCAGCGGTAAACTTCGTCTGGATGGCCGTGGGGCTGTCGTTTAAGGTGCCCGGTGCCGGCATCAGGCACAATGCGTTTGCAATATTGCTTGTAGGCTTCTGAAATCGTGTTTTGCATCGTCCTGTTCCTGCTCGATATCGACTTCAATTGTTGACCCTGTCCTACGGCTATGGCCCAGGGAATTTCGAGACCTGGGTTCAACCGGGTTTACTGTTTTGCCCAACGGTCAGGGGTACCGCAGGAAAGAACCCTTAGCCGAATTCAAAACAGCCGGCAGGACAGGTCTGCCATGTCAGGCCGTGGCCGCAAATCCCCTGTTCCCAATTTTTGGCATCGGCCTCAAGTTCTTCTGCCGCTGAAACGTAGCCGTACACCTCGCGGGCATAAAGAAAGGCTGCAGTCGTAGCGGTGTCCAGGTGCTCATCGTCGCCGAATTCAGCTCTCATCCCTTGGCAAAATTGGGTTTGGACAACGGATTCATACGTGCTGCCATGGGCGCAGGCATCGGCAAAAATATCAGCCAACTTCGTCACAATCGCCGGGTCAACATCAGACATCTGAACTACTCCCAGCCATACATGTAGGCAGGCTCCGTCAGTGCTCGGATGTCTTGTCGCAATGACGTTTCAAGGGGTTCGACTTTCCCTTCGTCCACGTTGAAGATCTCAAGGCTATCCAAGGTCTTTCGGCCTACCCTTGTCACATCCGACAAGGTGTAGTCGGAGTGTGGAAAACCGCTCTGCTCACAGAACACGGCGATCGCACCCGATACCGAGAACGCCGCAACAATGTCGGAGTCACCGACTTGATAGGCCTTGAGGCTAGGCCCTTTCCCCGCGAAGAATCGGCCGCGTGGAAGCCGGCTTCCGTCTTCCAGCCGGTACCGCCATTCCTCGAAAGCTACTGATGCAACAGGCAAGGTTTCATTACCCTTCATTACAAAGTCCTTCTGGTGATGTACCGCTGCTACGCAGCCGGGTGTGTGAATCGTTGACGGATCATGGATACTCCAAGGCCTGTTGGCCCTGCTGCTCCAAAGAGCGGGCTTCGGTGCTGTGGGAATACTCCCCGTTCAAAGCGAGCGTCATGCCAGGCCGGGCATCCTCCATCTGGATCATCGCCCTCTTCACTTCCTCGCCCAACTGGGAGAGTGTGACGGGTTCGATGATGTCGCCGTGGGTGCCGAGCGACAGCAACCCAAATTTTCGCAACTCCAACAACACCAGGCGTTCGCTCGGATCGGTGGGTACTGACCGACCCGCGACAAACAATTCCAGTGCACGCGCCGCGGCACCTTCGAAATTTAGGGACCAATCCCGGCCCTTGTTTTTGTAATGAAAGAGGAAACCCTGGTCTGCCTTCTCGATGGCTAGCGGAGCTAGTGGGGTTTCAGTTCGAGCAGCGCCACAGGTCACGCGGTCATGTGCCTCAATGCCGTTATTCATAGGTCGCCTTAGAAGCTGTCAGTCGTCACGAAGTCCGCCACATCACTCACTACGGAGGCTGCCGAGTCCAGGATTGAGGAACCAATGCTCGGACTGTCGTAGCCGAATCCACCAGACGATTGCGAACGCGGGATCTCCTCCCGATAGCTTTGCACCTCATCGGCGACACCGGCTCGGGAGTAGTGACCGGCCATATAGCCCAGCACGAGCGAATCGAAATCGAGATCGTCGCGGTAGCGGTAGTTGGAGTTCGTGTAGTCGCTGCTGCGCAAAGTGCGCTCGAGGTCCTTGGCCCGCTCATAGTTGTTGGCGGCAAGTTGGCGGGAGGCTTCAAGCGCCGGGATCGTCGCGTGATGGGCGACCAGTTGCTCTTGCAGGCCGGAGATCCGTCGAGCGATTTCGTCATCGACATTGCTGGTGGTCGTTTTCACCAGGCGCTGCAACTCTTCTCGCGACTTCATCTTGAGCGAGCCAAGCATCATCTGCTCAGCGATTTGGAAGTGTTGGTCGGTTTTGAGAGCGAAGCCACCTAGGAGTTTGTGAATGCTGTTCGCACGAGTCTTGTACCCCTGTATCCGATCTTGAACATCGGTCAGCTCGGTCTGTTGTTGATCAACACCGGCAGCGTTTTGCGCACGCTTCACGGTGTCTGTCAGCAGTTCATCGCTAGCGTCCATTGCGTCTTTCAGTTCGCTCAGCCGCACTTTGGTTGCGTCTTTCATCGCGACCAGTGTCTGGTAACTGGTGAAGTTGCCTTGGAAGTTAATCCTCGCGGCTAGCCAATTGTCGAGGTACCGAACCAGGAAACGTCCTTTGTATTCATCGGCGCCGTACTTCGAGTTGATCAGGTACATGAAGAGTGGCGCTTGCTCGAACGCTTTAAGCTTTTGGCTGCATTCCGTTTCAATCTCATCGTGCACGGTTTTGAACGCGTTGAAGCCTTCCCGATCGGTGTCGCGTGCTTTCAGCAGCTGAATGTAGCCTGCGTCAACGGAGAGAGCCTGGAACACGCCAGTGCGCGTATCGGTGAGCAGCTTGAGTAACGAACCCGCCCTGTCCATATGGTCGGTGATAGCCTTTTCAACGAGGCCCAACTCATGACGTAGGCCGGCCTCTTCACTTTTGCGGACACTCAACTGCCGTGTGACATCGATAGGCAATGTTGTCGAGCTACCAAGCTGGATAGAGCTGATCTCTCGCAACCCGGAGAGGATCTCTGTCTCAAGGCTGAGTGTGTGCTCATGCGCCCTTGAAAGTTGCTGTTCAGCAGCACGCAGCTCTTGTTCGTACTTTCGACTATTGCCCTGTATGGACGTAGTCATTGAGGACGGATTCATTGTTCCCTCCAGTTGACAATGGTGTCTGGGTTAGCGGACAGCGTGCGAGAGGTCCAATCGATGGTTAGCGACTTGGCGGGCTTATCGCCGATGTGCACGTCTTCAATGTGACCGTCGGCTTTGTCTTCCTTCAGGCGGTTGTACGCATCATTGGAGACTTGAACACCGAAAATGCTGGCCATGACTCGTTCGCCCGACTCGCTGTCTGTAACCGGCGCGCGGATCACGTTTCCACCCGCGTCTTTCGCCTGAACGAGGAAGAACCAGGTTTTGCCACCAGCTTTATAGCGGCGCTCAACAGCCGACTTCGGCTTTGTGACGATCTCAATGGACAGCGGCTGTTCGGCAAAGGGAATCATCCCGGTCACAAACTCAATGAGATCCTTCGCGCCGTCGAAATCCATCTCACGAATCAATGAATTTGCCTTCTCCAACGTTGCAGTGACCTTCGTCATGTCAGTCGAATTCAGGCCGATGCGTTTGTAAGAGTCGAGTGCACGAGCGCCCTTTGTAGAAAGCATGTCCAGGTTAGGAATATGACCGATAGCTGTGCGCAATTTCTGGCTCGCTTCGGCCGCGCGCCGGCCACCATCGGCCCTGGAGTTCTCCAGTGCATCCTTGGCTTGATCAGCCATGCCCTGAAGAACTGGGTACCGTGTTGCCGCCTGTTGAAACGATGCAGAGCTGGTCAACTGCTCGATTGAATCGCTGGCGCTGTAGATATCCGTCAAAGCCGGCAAGGCCTCACGGTTTCTCCACAGCAAATCCTTCGACGCATAGAAATCCTGCTGATAGCTCTCAAGCTTCGTCCGGGTATCGAGGTAATTGGCGGAATCAATTTCTTGAGGCAGCGTGAAGCGGATCAACTCCCGAGCCTTTTGGAGATTGGCCTTGATCGTTACAACCATGGCGTCAGCGTCTGGAACAGCGCCCGTTTCATGTGTCGCGGTCAGGCCGTTCACAGCATCAGACTGTCGGGAAATCTCAGTGAGCAATTCGGAAACACCGAGCGCTGCCTTATCCGCCTCGCGCTCGACGGCATGGATTTGGTAACTGTGAAATCCCGTCCGGATGCCTACACCGACACCTACGACCAAAGCTGCGCTAATGGAAAAGGCCAGCAGGCGCTTCGAATGAACCTTACGGTGAAGATGCGCGCGAGCAAGTGCCCTGGCCCAGAACCCAAGTGGCGGTTCAAGGTAGGTGAATCGATGGGAGAAAAACTCACGTACACCCTTCTCAATCAGGGCATCATCTGCCTCGATGTTTTGTTGCTGGTAGTACTCACGAATACGGCGTGCTGCCTCTTCGCGGCGTGCCGGCAGGTTCAGGTGATCGTTCAATTGCAGTTGGCGGTGGCGAAGGCCATCAACCACCGCCATCGCCCCCATTTGTTCAGAGAGAGTGAGTTCCCGCATTGTTAGGAGGCCTTAGCTACGAGCGCAGCGAACGCACGCTCGTTCTCTGTGGTTGCTGATTCGATTTCATTTGCGCACTTTGTCGCCTTGGTGCGGGCGGATTCGATCAGACCGGCCATGTCAGATTGCAGCTGGACGATTGCCTCAGCCAGTTGTTTGACAGGCGCCGCATCGAGTGAAGCGCCGTAGGCCAGGCCGATGGCGTCTCGGACATCCCCGCCGGTAGAACGGGCCAGGGCTTCAATGGACTTCTCGATCCCTTCTTTTTGCGCTCGCAATACGTTAGCCGCGCTATTCAATCCGCTCTTGGCGGTGAAGGCTGCGGACAGCGCCGTGAGGACACCTTCCTGCCCACTGAAGAACGAAATCATGCGCTGGTGCAGACGATCCTTAACGAGTGAAACCTGCTCCAGCTGCGCGAACACTACCTTCGAGGTGTTGTAGCCAGTCTTCTGATCCTCGGCGATATCTTTGGCAATCTGGTAGGACTTGTCCTCCATTTGGAACGCGCGAAGTGCTTCATCGCGTGCCAGTTCAAGTGCGGACAACTTGATACTGTCTCCACCCAGGTTAGCTTCAACGGCTTCGTTGCAGGCCTGCAGTTCCGACCGGCGTGCTTCCAAAGTCTCGGTCGCCAGTTTCAGTACTTCCTGTGCGAGGATCTCTGATTGCTTCATGGCCATCTGGTAGCTGTGGTAGGCCTCGCGGATGATCTCCTCGCGTTCGATCTCTTTGCCGATGATCTTCACCGAGGAAAGGTAGTTCTGCTGAATAGACGCGAATCGCTCCGGAATGCTGCCACGTCGAATTTTGATGAACATCATCTGAGCGCGCTCGAACAGGTCGAGTTTACCGTCGGCCATCCACTCAGCCATTTTGGTCGAATCGGTACGGATGCTGTCGAAGTCGTCGGTGATGCTTTGGTACAGCGCAGATGAATCCAACCCTTTCAACTGCTCACGCACCGTCTGATGGAAAGACGAGGATTGCTGGAGTGTGGCCGCGATCGCGATCACCTTGTCCTTATCGTAGTGCTGGACCCTTTCTAAAAGGCTCAATATCGGTGCGCTTTCAACCGTACCAGTAACGTTGATGCCAATGGCGGCCAGGCCAGCTTTGGCGCGTTCGAGGTAGTTGATCGTCGATGGAGTCATGTGCTGCGAAGTCCTGTTTTTATGCGCTATTGGTGGGGTGCATAGCCAATATAACGGGTGTGATTTACTTCACAACTCAAACGGTAAGCTAGAAATTCTCGGTGTTTCTGCTTCCGGGAAACGTTGGTTTTATTGGTTTTTTTCAGATTGGTCGGGTCGGTGCGATGGATGAATTTTCGGCACCCGATTTGGGTAGCGACGACTTCATGGGATCGATATCGTGGCGTTCAAATTCGTACCACCACTGCACCAAAACTTAGGATTGGAAATGAAAAAAACTTTGATTGCGCTGGCGCTGATGAGCGTCGCCGGCATCGCTACCGCGAAAACCATCGAGGTTCAGGCAGATGTGTATTCTGGTAAAGAGTTCGTGAAGACGTACAAGGCCGTCGTCGCGGAGGGTGCATCTGCTGAGTTCAAGGACAAAGAGGTTGCGAGTCACTTTTGGACCAAAGCTGCACCTTCGGCTGAGTCCACATCTTCATCTGCGAATCATCAAAATGATGAGGGAAATCCAGAGCCTGGGTTAACCCTGAAAATGACGCCACGCGTACTAGAAGATGGACAAATCCTGATGGACGCCGCTTGCTCATTAACCACTGCAGAGACCGCAAAGGTCATGCACGGCGATATTGAGATGGTGGAACCCGTTAGCCATGTCAAGTCTTTTGAAACGCAGCTCATTGCAAGTGACAAAACCGGAACGCCTCCTGCCCAGATTGGTTTCGCTCGAGGAGAGTTGGTAATCACCTTTTCCGCTAGGGAGGTTCTGTGAACTGGCGTTCAGGACCGCAACTGAACCACCAGTAAAAATTTGGACCCTCACAACGTACTAATCGTTTTTCGTAGAAGCACACCCGAGGAATTAGATGTCCATTACAGTTGATTCCATGAAAGCCCTGGTGCGACGTATTCCATTTATCCGCTCAAAAAAATTTGTCCAAACGTTAATTGGCATGATGACGGCGCTGTGGCTGGTCGATAAATTCCGACCCCACACGGGCAGCCTCAAGGATCTGTGGTTGTCAGCGATGATGGATGCCGTGTTTTGGTACGGCGCCATGTTCCTGTGCCTCTCGTACCTAGTTTGGGATGACGGCAAAAAGGAAAAAGAGAGCGGCGGAGATACAGATAGCAACCACAATGGCAATGCGGAATAGCTATCAGTCAGACCGAGTTCAGCTTGTAGTGGTTGGAGGTATTTGCATGCCTTGCTGGTAATGGAGGCACGCCCCAACAAGATCGTCCATATTGACCACCGCCCCAGGGTAATTAGAGTCAATAACTCGTTGAGCAATTGCGATGATGGCGAGCTTATCAAGCCTTTGATGAATTATCGCCTCTCGTACTTTCTGTCTTGCCGCTTTATACGCCTCCCTTCCGTACTCGTAATCAGTCATCTCTTACCCCACGGTTAACCCCAGAAGAGTTGAGTAGAATAGCATCGCGGCCATCGGCATAGCGTCGCCGCCCCGGGCTAATTCATTTCAAGCGCTCGGTTACTTCACTGGTGCCGTCGCCCTTGAAAATCATGCGGTAGACCTCGCCATTTTTTTTGGTCAGAACTGATGGCCCGACCATCGCCCCTTCTGCGTAAGTTCCTTCGATCGTCCAGTCCTTGCTTGTGAATGTTCCTTTGCCGTTGAGCGACCAGATCCCTTTGACGTAATTCCATGGTGCGGACTGGGTCGTTACTCCATGGCCGGCGGAGATGGTTGCACGGTAGTGGTCGTTGCCCAGGGCGTCGACACTCAAGCTGGTGTTGGTCTCGCTGTCGTACTGGGCAATTATTCGATTCAGGGTTGAGGCCTGGTTTTCGCCCTTGACCTGATAGATAGTGCACAGGTAGTCGGCCCCGTTTTTTTTGGTGGCGCACGCGAATTGAATCGTATCGACGTGAAGGCGGTCATCAGGGTAGGCGAATCCATTTGGCCCGAAACCCATATCCTCGATTTTGTCGGGAGCATGCAGCAGCACCCACTTGTAGAGTTGCTCGTTAGATTGCTCGATGGCCCATGCGTGGGCGTTGCCGTGCAAGACTGTCTTCAAGTACTCCAGGAACTCGACGTCGCGGTCGGGGGTGAAGGTGAATGTGGGCTTTGCCGCCCTGCTGCCTGGCGAGTTGTACAGCGCAATTAGAAAGGCTTTGGCAGCCAGGAGAAAAGGCCCTTCGGCGGACTTAAGCTTCCTCGGTAGAATCCTTGGAAGCTTTCCTCCGATGGTTCCGCAGTAGAGGCTCGTTCCTACGGCTACTGCTTCTTGGGCCAGGCCATAATACGACTCCATAGGTGACTTGATTGATGAGTCCAAGTGGGCCTGGAATACCCGTGTTCCGTAGTCGATCTGATGTGATGCGGACTCGTTGACGCGGCCATTTCCTCTTACCATCACGCAGACGCTGCCTCCTGATACCACCATGGCAGATGGGGCGCTGCCGACCAGAAAGTGCGCAAAATCCTTATCAGAAGGCACTGGGAAGTAAAACGAATCGCCCTCAGACTCAATCTTCGGGTGCGTATGGATCGTTCCAAGGACCCTTCCTTTGCAGATCGCCATGACGGTACCTGACTCGACGCTTTGCTTTGCCCCTTGGATAAGCGATGACATTTCGAATCGCAGGTCTTGCGAGAGCGTTAGACAGGCTGCGTATTCTCGGTGATCGCGATCGGTTAAGAGCGCGGCTGTACGAAACCCCTCCACCAAATTATCCGGTAGAACGAGGTATTCAGGTACGGGCTTGTTGCTACCCAGCGACTCCGCTGAGCGGACGATGTAGGCCTCAGTATCGCTAACCGTTGTTGCAGCATTCGACACCGTCAGAGACGTCGACAGCATCACGGCAATCACCACCGGCGGTGTCCATTGGAGACGCAGCATTCGATGCTACTCATTAGAGGCGTCGTTGCGGAACTGCTGCTGGAAGTTTAACCGCGATTTTGAATCGCGCGAACGGCCGGGCTGGCGACATTGAAAGGATGTGAGGGGCAAGCAAATGACAGGTACGCGGTGGGATTGTGGTTAGCGTGAAATGGACATTTTTCCGAGAAATTATGTCCATATTTGGTAATAGATGCCAGGTGACGGTTGTGTGATTCAGAAATTTAACCCATCAAAACCATGCCATCTTTCATTGAGTTGTGTCGCGACTTCGTAGAGCTTCACCAACATGGCAAAGGGGCTTATACAGATCATTGTTTGAGCCGGCGAGCCGCCCGCTTCACCACTTCCGCGCTCTTTACCACGCTAGGCGACAGGTCCCAATCAAGCTGCAGATGCCGGTTCAAACAGTGGGTCGGCCCCGGCGTACAGCTCCTCTGGAGCGTTTGGCCAAACCTCCCGAATAGTTTCAAAGTCAGCATCTATCCAACGATCGAGGAAATTTGCCGTTTCACAGCCGAGAGTGAGGGCGAAGTTGATGGCAGCGAGGGCTGGATCAGGCGCGGTGTCTACCGCATCTGCGGCTTGGATAAGAGCAGCAGCATGGCCCTCACGGTATGCCTCGTTTTGAGAGTTATAAACTGCATTCGCCCGTGATGGGTCGCATTCAAGCGAGAGGATCTGTTCGGAAAGATCTTCCATGAGTGGTCACCTTGGTTGTTTGCTGGACTGATAGGTTGTATCGACGTCGGCACGTCGCCGGCGAAAGGAACGCAGGATTCGCCACCAGATGCTGCCCTGTTGGCGTGATTGCTCGAAATGTGGATTGGTCACCTTGAAATAGGCAGGCACAAAGGTCTGCGGGCCATTAGCTTTATTCAGCAGTGCTATACCTCGGTCGTTGATCCAGTACCTCTTAACTGGCTCCCCGGGGCGCAGCGGACTGAATCCCACCTGATGCTGACAATCCACTAAACCCCTTTTGAGCAGCGACTCCGCGGCACCTCGTGCTTCCTTGGTTCGAAACCAGGAGTAACTCCGCCGCCAAAGAACTGGTTCCACTGAGAGCCAGCTTGTCTTAGCCAGCGATCGAAGCATGATGAATTCATACTTGGACAATTTGGTGTGCGGGAGTTTTTTCATGCTGAAACTCAGCTATGTCGATGAGGTGATCCTAATTCACCGCCAATAGCACAGCGACCCAAAACAGGGCTCGGAAATTCAGCATGGGAAATGAACGACTACCGCAGGATTATTGTGTTGGATGGTTGAGAGGAACTCAGCACCCATTGCAGGTGCTGAGAAGCTCGTAGCATGCGAGAAAGACAGGTAGCTCCTTCAGATCATGCATTCTTTTGATTTGTGAGGGTAGAGAGCGTTGTACCCGGCCTTGATGGCGTTTATGACTGCAAGCTCGTCATTAGGGGGGGTGATTTTCAATTGGCAAGCCTTTACCTTTTGCGCTTGCTCGGCGGTCAACGAATTGAAGAAACTATGCTCCGGTGCAATTGACTCAGGGTAAGGGTCAGGGAGGCCCGCGAATAGGATGGCCAGCTGGTGGTCCGGCAATCTGTTGATCTCGTCCAGGATATATTTATTACGTTCTTCAAATTTGTTTTCACGTTGAAGGATGTTGGTGATCAGCATGGCGCTGAATCCGGCTGCTCCGACGCGAGAAATGCTCTCTATCTTGGCAACAGCAATGTCACTACTGATTGCTCCCTCCCCGAAATCATTGCGCGCATGGAGACCTTCACTCATGGCCAAAGCATTCGTTGCGATCCCATCCCGAATCATCCGGTCGATCAAGGCAAGTTGGCCAAGGGCGAGGAAAAACATCAAAAAGATGTTGAAGTAGGTCCAGACCTGCATTTTGGTCGTCACCTTTTGCTTCACATCGATGGTCGTAGCAAGAGTCATGTTGTTGCTCTGGTTGGGGGTGAATCAAAATTTTCCAGTGAGAGGGTGTGACCTGCCACCCAAACCACCGGCCAGAATTTCCGCCTCGCCCCCTTTGCCCACCCCGCCTCTACCGTAAAATATCGAGCCCAATTTTGGAGTGTGGCGGAAATGGAACGGATTGATCTGCTGTTACGCCAGGCTGGCGACCAGGTTCGTCAAGATAAGGCGCACCTGGCAGCCAGCGGTGAAGCCTTCAACATCTTCAGCATCACCAAAATCGAACGTGCGGAGGTAAACACCCACTCGGCGATGATTGCTGAGTTGTTGAATCCACGTGGGAGCCATGGCCAAGGGTCAACGTTCCTTGCCCTCTTCCTGTCAGTGATGAAGTTTGAGCACGATTGTTCGCTGTCCAACGCCAATGTCCGAAAGGAACAATCCTTCCCCGGCGCCCGTGGCCGCGTCGATATAGTAATTCACCTCAAAGAACATCTGATCCTGATCGAGAACAAAATCGATGCCCAAGATGGGAACGAACAGCTAAAGCAATACGCCGATATTGGCCAGGCCTCGGGTAAAACCTGGCATCTGTGGTATCTGTCGAAACGAGGTGTGGACGCTGATGAACGAAGCCATCGAGGGGTCGAGTATCAGCGGTTGTCATACAGCGCGCACATTCTGGAATGGCTAGAGCTGTGCGTCTCCAACTCATCGTCGATGCCGGCACTTCAGCAGGCGATTCTTCAGTACAAACGTTTAGTGAACAAAATCACAGGGACAACCATGACTCACATCTCCCGGGCGGCCATGGTCGACCTCCTCAACACCGGTGAAAACCTCAAAGCAGCTGATGCGATCGTGGCCGCGCTCCCTTTTGCCAAAGGCGCCGAACTGTACCGCTTCTTTGGCGATGTCGAGCGTGCGCTTCTGCGTTCCTTTCGCCGCGCCGCCGCGCCGACCAACTTCCCTGGTTATGATTTTGACGAATCCACCTGCAGCAAGTGGTTTATGCCCAAGGAGGACAGGGTCGAACACGTCGGTCTGTTTCTCGATATTGGAATCGACGGTGTGCTCTTCAGGATTGAAGTTGCGACGGATGCCCTGCATTACGGTGTGATATCCGTGCGGGATGGAAAAATGGGAAGTATCGACGGCATCAGAGAGAGTGTGCGAGATCTGCCTGGGAACCTCCTGTCGCGGCAGTGGCGGTCCTTTAAGTGGCTGTCGTGCATGTTCTTGGATAACGTGGCGACTAACATGGAGTGGTTGCTGAAACCGGAAGAGGTGGTGGCGGAAATCCTTCACACGATTGAGCAGATCAAGTTACGAAATTTAGCTAATGTCGACGCCTGAGGACGGGGTACCTCAGCCTTGCGTCAGCGTTGCTAACCCTAGGCATGATTGAGTAATTTCACGGGTTCACCTACCCATTTCTGCTCACTAAGCCATAGCCAGGCCATGCAGTGTGCTGGCAAGATTCACCCCCTTCACGCTGGCCCATCAGGTTCGGCTGATAGTAACCACTCTTGTAGAGCTGAACTCAATATGCATGGACTCAAAGTCAAAACTTGGCAGGAATGGGAAGAGCTGTGTTGCCACTTCATGCAACGTATTGCGCAAGATTACAGCCGCGTCCCACACCGGTTCACACCCTATGGGGACAAAGGTCAGCGCCAGCATGGTATCGATGTAATCCAAGCCCAACTTCGAATCCCCTTGGTCGGGCAATGCAAGCATATGCAAAACCTCACTTGGCGCGAGGTGCTCAAAGAACTCGAAAAAACAGATTCTGCGCCGTTCCCGATAGCACATTATTATGTTTTCACGACATCGGATCGAAAGGCCACGATTCAGGACCTCAGCCAGGGTGAGGGCTATCATCACAAACGTCCAGACGGCACCACCTTCAAGGTTCACGTAATATTTTGGGATGACGTCAAGTCCCTGGATTTTGTTCCGGAGGAAGTGCGACGGCGTATTTTTCCTGGTGCATTTCAGATTTCCAGGGGGCCTGAGCAGACCGTAGATATTCGCCCTTCACTTGAGGTGATGAAGTCCTATATTCCCACTCGAATCACCGCTCAGGACTTGAAGTGGCTCGATTCTTGGGACTTCGGCTCTGGGATAGTCCACGAGAAGGACTTCGCTCCTTTTGATTCGCTGTGGAGAGAATACCGAGACGTTTTGACCGGCATTGAACACAACAACAACGCGTGGATGTTTCAGGACAACCTTCGCAAAATCGGTGATTGTATGCCGGCAGCGGATAATTTTTTCAGAGCACTCCATGAGTTCCGTCAGGCCATTCACGGTTTTAGCGCTGGTCTCACGCTTCCTGATGAATCCAACGGTTTGTCCATTACAGATATTGCCGGTTGGCCAAAAATTGCGCGCCAATGGAAAGCCGAAGCTGAATGCGTGGCCGCGGTGTATCGCCGTGACATTCTGGGCCTAGCTGCCGAATGACCTCTCTGGGCCTAGTGAAGAACGGACCTGAAAACTAAAACAACCGGGAAGACATTGCTTGTAAAGGTATGGTTTGGCGGGTTGATGCCGTTACATTGGTTTGAATCATCCAATGTTAAGGAAGCGGTATGAAGTTCGAGAACATTCCAACAACCAAGGCTACGAGGACTGAGAGCTACAGATGGGCAAGGCGCTTAGGAATGGCGGCCTTGGCCGTGTCCATTTTCTACACGCTTCAGATCGTGACCTTCCTGACGGTGGGGAAAGAGAATTGGAACTCGCTTTGGATTGTGGGTTCGCATGGGATCACGGGCGTGGCATTGCTGCTGCTGGCGCTGGTTCAGTTTCGAAATGAGGGGGGTATAACTGCGCTGATTGGGCACAACATAGGACGGGCGTTATGCATTGGTGTGCCGTTCATTGTGGTTGCTTACAGCGTGACGACGTTCCTAGACGTGGCACTCGGGTTTGGACGAGAACCGTTCATGGAAAAGCTGTTGTTCAAATTTTCGATACCCCAGATCATTTTGTTCTACTCAATGCTGGTTGTTTTGCCACCACTCAGTGAGGAGCTTTTGTATCGCCACTTCCTCATTCGACTCTTTCCGCTCACCAAGCGATCCTGGCAGTGGGTCGCCGTCGTAACAACGGCTTCGTTATTCACACTGACCCACGGACAGTACAAGAACTGGACGTCGTTTCTGCTGCTGGGTTGTATGGGAGTACTTTTCGGTGCTGCTCGTATCGCTACCGGCGGATTGGCTGCGCCGTTTTTGCTACATAGTTTTGGTGAGGTTGCCGGCATGACCTCCGATTGGGTCCTAGCAAACTTTGATTGAAAAATGCTGCAGTGCGCTCAGTCAGTTCCGGTTCGGACTAACAAAACGCCGGTAGGAAGATTACGAGTCTCAGATGGTCAGGTCAGGGAGCCCGGCGATGCCTCCTCGGCTTTGCAGGAAAACTGGCCTTGGTTTCGGCTCGCGAGCCGCCCATCCACTGTGTACCTTTCGAATCCACCCCGATGGCGTGGCCTTTGGGCATAGAAACGGTAGCCATTAAACGGCGCGACCCTTTTAAGGAGGTACTAATGACGGATAACCAGGCGAAGGCCCAATCTGAGCAGCGACTCGCGTTACCGGCAAGCGATCAGCTCGCCATCTTGGTGACATTTCAGGCCGGCGCAAAATATGGCCTAACACTCGTGGAAATTACCAAGCGGTACCTCGAGCAGTCCCGAAATGAAGAGGTCAAACTGGCCTGGCACGCGTGTATGAATGAGCTGCAGCTGGGCTCGAACTTCGCAGGCGCACTGGAGGCAACCTGCTTCTTCTCCAGCGACGTTCAACGCATCATGAACATCCTGCTGGACCTGCAGCCCGCAACTGAGGCCGCCATTGAGTACTTGAGCGCGGTCACCCTTCGCAAGCTTCATTAACGCTCGATGCCATGGCTGGTGTCTGGCGGCGATGCCCGCATCGCCGATCCAGGCCCCCCGGCCATCCTCCACCGGCTACATGGCCACGCTGATCGCTCCCTGACCGGGCCAGCGATCGCTAAGGAACTCCACGTTGTTACGGGCACCCTGCTCCACCATCTCCCCCGCCGCTGGCCAGCACCAGGTGCTTTACGCGCTGCCAATTACAAACAATAAAGCGTGCCACAAGTGCCCACCGGCCGCGGTCTCCATCACCCCGACAGCAAACCCCGCTAGCCAGCCGCGTGACCTGGCGAAAAGCGCCACTGCCCGCCCCGCCAATCGCCCAGAAATGAAGCAACCTATCACATCATAACTAGACGAACTCCCTTCCTCCATGACGCGTCCCTTCCACACCATCCCCGCAAACCTTACCGACGCAGAGCCATTCCTGAAAATCTCCAGCGTTCCGTCTACCCTCCCCACTCCATCCATTCAAAACCTACTTTTGTACATCATCGCAATCTCTAACGAAACCGCAGCACTGCCCCGCCCGAACGCTTTTGCACACCCTGATTACCCTTTTAAGGGCGAGCCCCGCCGGGGACCAGGCACGCCGCGCGGTGAGAAAAAAATGGGGAAAAGCTGGAAAGAAAAAGGAAAAGGAATGGAAAATCAAGAGCTTGTAATCAGAATGGGGGTTCCCACAGGTCCCCTTTCGAGGGAATTTCGGTGTTTGGGGATGGCAAAGTATGTGGGGGTGAGGGTCTTAGACCCCTAGCTATGATGTGATAGATTGCTGGTTTAATACTGTCGTTTTTGACAATTTGTCATCAAAGATTGTTGGCTGGCATACGGTTCAATAACTGGTGATTAATGCCCGTTACATTGAGTATCAATGGCAATTATTGTGAATTTTACTATCATCCCATGACCACTCATTGGTGGTCAGATCGATGGTTAACCCTATCAATAATGGTTTATAGGTCCGAGCTCATGCTCCTGGCCAACTCTGCGGCCGAGCGTCTCTGGCGCTTGCACGCTGACGTTGGCAGGCATTACCCGGGCCGGGCCCAGATGTGCTGCAATATCAAGCGATCAAACGCGTCGGAACCAGGAGTGATTGGGTTATGGGACAAAAAGCAGATCCGCGTAGTTCGAACATGGGTAGCTATGAGCTCTTTGCCTGGCGTGACGCAATGTCAATGGCTTCTTGGCTTCAAGAGGAGTTCGACCTGGTGGCCGTTCGCAAGGCCTATGAAGCCATGTCAGACGATCAGAAATTCAAATTCGAGGACAGCAATGCCGAGATCATCCAGGAAATGATCGGCAAAACTGAAGGACAACGCCCAGCATACCTTCGCAAGGTCGCCAAGAATGTGGGCACCATTACCCAAGGCATCCTGATAGTTTTCGCGATCATTGGGCAAGTACGCGTTAAAGAAATGATCGACCTGCGAGACCGGTTTCGCTATTCCCTATCACCTGGCGGGCCCAATCGTGCTACCTGTGCCGGGATCTATGCATTCCATCAACAGACCCTAAGCATGACGCTGTTCAATTGGCCTGACGAAGTATTCGATGCTTTTGGCAGCGATGGCGGGTGGCCAGACGACGATGACATTGACGAGGAATGACGCAACACGGGCGTTTTCCATCCTTCAGACGGTATCTCTGCGAGTACCGCCTACACTTGCGTAGACAGCCCACCGGATTACACCATGTTCACTCAGCACCTCACCGTTGTGCAGAGCCGGCATTTGTTTATCGGCAAAGACTGCATCGCGTACCGCTGCGACCAGGGGCTGCCCACTTCTGACCTTGTACGGTTCGACCTAAGACCTATCATCGTTGTCACTCTAAGTGTCGAGAACTTTGCAATTTATTGGCAACGACTCTTCTTCGCCGATGAGCCTATTCCGCTGTCATCGTTTCTGTACCTAGCGTGGATCGAATTCCATAACCTCGGCGGGCTTCCTGAACGTTTATTGGTACAACCAGAATTGCTTGAACAGGTGCGCCACGCCCTACGCCAACTCGATCCCGGGAAAGTGGTCAAGCAGCTTGAGCCAGGTCGCGGTTGGAGTTTTGGCTCGACCAAAAAACAATCGCAGGGGTTGCCGAAGCATTGCATTGAGCCTGACGTCGAAGTCTCTATTCCCAGCTCACCCCTGAATTCCCAACACGCGACATTGGCCCGTATGAATGAACGGCTGGAAACTTATCATCGAAAGTGGCAATACAGGCCAAAGCCAGGCAGGTCCGATCAAGCGGATCAGTTCGACGAACATTTGCATCGAGAGTTGCATTTCCCACAGTGGCCACGCGAGTTGCTTGAAGTCCTCACTGAAGAATGGATGCAGCACGTATCTGCAAGCGCCCCAGTGCTGCGGCCAGCTGAGAATCTGGAAACCGCAAGTGACTTTGGGTGGTGTAAAGTCGTAAATAATTATTGGTGGCTGACGAAGAAGCCGCCACTCAAACAAGTCCTTCGCACGATCGGGGACTCGCCCAGCCCTGATCCGTCCCTACTTTATTGGGTGGATGATCTGCTGTGGTTCAAGTCTACTGTCAGAGCACTCCCCTATCAGTTTGATACTCTGTTTGGGTCTATCATTGAGCCCCCCGAGTTTGAGGACTTCCTGAGCGGGCGCAACCCTGTTAACGGCATCGTTGCTAACCGTCTTTACCAAGTAGTCAGTAGAGAGAATAGGCCAGGACTGGTGTTGTTCCCTGACAGTGCGCAAGCATTCGAGGACGCGGTAAAAATTCTTGGCGAGGGCGGCGATGAGCGATGCTGCGCTGAGTTAGTCGGGAGCTACAAGGTGTTCCCTTACCGTATCTTCGCTCTGGATGACGATTATAGGCTGAACATTCTGGCCGTACCTCGAGACTCTTATGTCAACGACCCATCATTGCGTACGTTCTTACATCAGACACTGGGCGAGATTGATGTGGGCGCACCAGGCTTCGCGGCGATCAATTATTGGCTGGAGCATCTGATAAGTGGGCGGCCTAAGGAGCACAGCCTGATAATGCTCGAAATGGTTCAGTCAATGCTTGAGACCATCCCTCTCTGGGTCGAGGCCGGTCGGCCCGCAGACAACCAATAATTCTCTAGATCGCCGCATTTGAAGCAATGAAAAGAGACGGGCTGCAGTTGGCCTGGCCATTTTGAAATCTGGTGATCAAGGGCACAGTTCGGTAAGACGGGACTAGACCGTGCTCACCCATGTTGCCCGATGCCAACCTAGCAACTGGCGATTTCTTGCTTTCATTTCTACACTCTTTTTTGGCGCTGGCACGCGCCTGGAACCCGCCTCGCTCAAGCTGTCTACAGCAGTGCTTTCAAGATCACATCTATGTCCGGCATCTCTCCGGCCCAGATTAGTTGCGCTAGCGGGTTTCGCAGCTGCTGGGCACGGAGCCAAAAAATGAAATCCACAGCACCATCGTTGGTATGGATAAAACGTCGAGCGAAATCGATCAAGGCGACCGCTGGCGTCCCACACCATCAAGCCCTGGAAGCCGCCGCTCGAGAATCGGGTTACCAGAATTTTCGGCATGCCCAATCGGAACAAGCAGGCACTCTCCCCTCCCACCATAACGTCTACTTGAGCGTCTACTGGTGTGACCATAAGGACAGAACCCAATCTGGACGGCTCACCCTGTGCGTTCAAATCCGAAGACCCATCTTGAGTTTTCTGACTAAGCATCAGGTGACAAACCAAATTCCATATCTGACAGAGTTCAAGCTTGAGTATCTGGATCATTTAGAGAAGAGTTTGGATGCCTGCAGTTTACATTCAGCCTACATAACCGCGCGCCAGGCAGCTAAAGCCTTGAATTTTGTTGAGCGCACCGGCCTGCTCGGCGCAAGCGCTAATTCTTATGGAAGTCGATCACCATTCCGGACTTTACAAGACCTTCCACGCAAGGATCACGGATCAGGTTGGTGTACTCCCAATGACCCTGCTGATTGGTGTTACCTGGATGAGCCCTATCACGAATACGACGACCGTCCGGACTGGGCAAGTTCTCGGGGGTTCGGTTATACAGCTGAAGGAGGCTTGGGTCAGGGCATTTACTTAGGTGGTGGTCCAATCGGGGCGCACGCCTGCATTTTCGCGGCAACCCATGAAAAGGCGCTTGAGTTGATGGGCGTGCTCAATGCGGTAACAGAGGAGCAAGACTCGTGGATTGTCACGCATGCAACCCATGACACTGATTTTTTAAGCCCGGCAAGAATAGCCAATGGACAGAACCGTAAACCGCGGACTAAACCAGCCGCCGCCGGGACTATTCGCGGAGGTGCAATTGCCTACGGTGGGCTACCTGGAGAAAAGTCATTATGGCGTCCTGCTGAACCTCTGCCCCTGCCCATACATAACGAAATTGGGCCCCTTACCTACGCGTTATTTGACTGGACCGACGGCCACCCTCGACTGAGAGCTGCCATGAGAGATGTTCGCAACACTCTTCAATATTGGCTCAACGCTGAGCATTGCGACATGAAGTGGTTCGACGGAACAGAGGGAGTTTCTGGTAAATACCGGTTGTTCGAGTACGCATATAGGGGGCTCACCAATGCCGGCAAGCTAGCTGCATCTGCAATAGCTGCGGAAGTTCTGGTCTCGACAGATGCTGGCCGACTGCATGCATTACAGCAGATAAAGGACATATTGGTCGGCGGTTATCCGGATTGCACACCATTGCGGGGGGTGCTGAAACGCATTGATTTCTTGATTGAGCGAATCAAACGTACCAACCCATAAGCCGACTCACATTCGATGAAAAATGACGGTGGGTCAGCGAGCCTGCATTGAAATGTGAGAGCCCCCGGGGTTCGCCCCGGTTTGCGGGGTAAGTCACCTAGCGCATACCAGCGATTTTAGGCACCATCAGCTCACCGCAATCGTGGCCGGCCCTCTGCACGAAACGCCGTGTGTCGGATTTTGTACCCGGCCGCATGATCGGGGGTAGGCTCTACTTATGGTGACGCCACACGCCAGCCGCCCGCACGGCAAAGAATTTCAGTGGCAGAACGTTGTACTTCACGCTTTTAACAACCCATCCACTCTTGGATGGAGGTCGCGGGCACTCCATTCAACTGTGAGTTGGGTGATTGTCATGAGGGAATATGTTGATACATCGGGGCTTTACCATGTTGAAGCCTTCGTTTCATCTCTAAGCACGCGTCTTTATTTTCAACCCGAGAGCATTGCTGAGCTCGTTCTCGATCGAATGAAGTTTGCAGCCAAGCACCTTTCGAAGACGGCCTGTATCAGTCACAGCCGAGCGCTGGAAGTTATTGCGATCGGCTTGGGTTTCAAAAACTATTTTGCCTTCCGAAAGCATTTGAGTGAGGTCACGTCAACCGGTGCCGCCTCTGACGCCTGGCGAACGAAAATGGACAAAGCATTCCTGTTGTTGGGGTGCGATCAAGCTGATGTCCGGCTTCCAAAAGAACACCTCCGGGGATTGACGGCGATCGCAAATTGCATCTCCGCGCTCACCGGCACGCCCGTAGCTGTTCTGCTGGATCAGATATGCTCGCGACTATGCTCAGCAGGTTCGTGGTTAGAGGTTGTCAATCGATCCCCGCTAAAAGCCAGCCAGCCACTGTTTTGGTTTTCTAAACAATGGGGGCATTTCGAGCGGAGTCCTGCTTGCTCCCAGATGCAGGATGATCTCGACGATTTACTTGGTCACGGTTATGGCCCCCGGGCTAGCGACCAGGAAATTCATCGATGGCTTGTGACAACTCTTAAATATCAACCAACTTTCGTCGATGCTGCTCTTCAATTGGGTTGGTACTACTGGAAAGCTGGTGATCCACATAGATCGTTGGAAACTGCAGCATTTCCCGTGGCGTACATGAGCAGCTTGATACCTGATGAATACAATGGAGCGGTGTCATATGGCAGTGTGGAAAACCGTCCATATCTACGCTTGCTTTACATGATGATGGTGGCCAAAGAATCTCTCGGAGATTATTGCGGCGCTTTAGATTTGGCCGAAAGTCTCCTTGATTCCAATCCTCGTGACAATCTAGGAGTTCGCGACGTCATTCCCGGGCTACTTAAACGCTTGGGCCGGCCCGATATTGCGAAAGAATGGACCAAGAAAATTCGAAAAGAATTTTTGTTCCATCCAGTACTGCACGACCGCCTTCTCACAGATCTTGTTCACGAGCCAGTCTAGCGCCCAGGGTGGTTACCATTATAAGCGGAAACCACCCTAACCCAAGAACATTGAGCACGTCTGTGCTTCAAATACCTTACGGATTAGTGTGTTGCGCGTTCCAATTCAATTGCTCATCGGCGTCTAAACTTTGACTTCAACTCGTGGTCCATTCGCGCACGCAGCGACTGCAACGAAGCATCACGGGTAACCGCCCCGACTCGGGCTACGTCTGAGTGCGCATCTAGGAGGTTTGATGAACATGAGCGATGCAATTCGCCGGCGTCTAGAGGCGAATATCAAAGACAGTGGCTGGCACGTACTGGAGGGTGCGCCTGACCCCAGCGCCGTGAGATTTTGGCTCTACTCAATCAATCTTGTTCGGGGGCCACGATTAGGTACGCAGGCAACCACGGAATATTACCGCGACCTTCAAAACGAAACAGGTATCTTTAGGGACCTCAAGGACTCACCCTATAAACCAAACGAGTTGTTCGGTAATACCATACTGGGATTTGACAGTGCACCTAACACGGCTGCCCGCAAGGCACTGTACAACGCGGTGTGTTTCACTCTGGGGGCATTTGCACGCAGCACACAAACATGAGCACAGATGCCTTTGTTGTCGGAGGTTCCCGGCATTCACTTTGCAGTTGTGGATTGGATCGAACCTAACGGCAACCTCATCATGCGGCCATTCATGATGTACTCGGAGAAAACACCCGCTGTTGAAGTTTTCATTGCGGGCATGGCCGGTCAGTTGATGTTGCACCTAAAACGGTTCCCTGAAGGGCTTCCGAAGGAGTGGTCTGGGCTTGATCTGTAAACATGAACGGGCCGTACCTGTGTAGTTCATATTCGCGAACTTCAGATATGTCTACCATACTGGCACTTTCCTACCAGGAGTGCGAAAAATGGGCTCGGTCCTGTTCAGCGTTTCTGACAGTAAAGACTCACCACCGTTCATCATCCGATTGGATGATCCCGCAGTGATCGAGCAAGCAAGAGCCATCTTGCGTGGAGAAGAGACCGCCAAGGTGCGCGTTCAGGGTACGGTGATAACTCGACAAGCACCCTACAATCCCGCTTGGTCCTTTCATCTCGATCCCGGTTCCATCAGTTTTTTTGAATTGGCCGCCGAGGTGTGTGACGCCTCAACACAGCATGTCCAGGAAAATCTAGACAGAGTCGGGCATGACTTTCTCCCAGAAGGCCGCTGGTGCCCCTGGAGCTCTCGCCTTGTTTCAGAGCTGCCGGCCGGCAGTGCCTGCGGATTTCAGCGACCGAACAAAGAGCAGACCTCCCGAGTCGCACGCGAGCTCTTCGCGGCATTCGGTCTGAACATGTCGCCCGCGGGCTGGGTTGCTGGCATTGACAGCGCACTGAACAGTGAGGCGGATCTCCTGACGGGGGCACTACAGGCCAGGACAGCAACCATGTCTGAGCGCTGGGCAGATGTCTACGTCCAAGACATCCGCGGTGCATTGGCGTCAATGGAGAGCGATCTTCGTTACTTCGACGACCTAAACTACCGGCTAGCGAATCAATCCATCGACATTTACGCGCAGGACGAGGCGCTTAGAATCCACAATGAAGAGATCGCTGCCGGCTGGTACACGGTAGCCGCCGAGATTGCACAATTCGAGCAAACGGCAGCGGCCACGCAGAAGACTGGCAGTGACGTAGTGAAAGGGATATACGACGGACTGTTTGCTAACCCCGATGTCGTCAAAGCGTTTAGAGATCCACAGCAAGTCGCAAATCTACGGGCGACCACCGCCGCAGTGATGACCTACTCGCCGTATTCAAAGTTACATGACGATTTTAAAACCGCGGGTTTCCTCAAGTGGAGCAACGCACTGAACGGCAATACCGTACCCACGCCTTTGCCAGTTGGACACGTCGGGCCCGACCCAATGGAAACACCTGCCCTTGTCTTTACCATGACCCAGCAAAGTGCGCTCTGCGAGATCGCATGGGCAGCCGTGAACTCGCGATCTGGCCAGGCTGGGGCCACAGCGAATGCAGACGCATGCAGCAATCTTGCTTCTGCGAAATCTCGTGAACTGCAATGGGCACAAGCTGATAGTAATTTCCGTCAAGAACGCAGCGCCGTTCAACTTCAGGTCCGCGAACTACGCCGGCAAGCTGTCGAACAGCCAGGTGCCCCCCTTAACATCACCGAGAAGTGCCGCACACTCCGTCGTCGATTTGTCGACCAGCTTGCCGAGGCAGTGGCTAGGGCCATGGTTGTCGATACGGCCATGGCCAGCGTATTCGGGCTGCCATGGAACGAGGCGCCGCCTCTCCCAGAAACGTGGAACGATTCTGCCGGCAGCTATTTGGCAGCCTTACAGCGATGGTTCGTTCGCCTCGACGTCCAATTGGCCCGGGGTCAGCAACAGGAGGTCGCCCAGGTAGTAGCGGTATCGATTAAACAGGCGGCGCCCACTGCATTCGCGAAAGCTGTGAAAGACTTAAAAACGAACACGGCAAAGACACTTTCTGTCCGTTTCCCGATTGCTGAGACCCTTTTCGGAGGTCTTCGCGGAGCTAGGATTAGAGGAGCCTTCGTCTCCACGATAGAAAAAACACCAGACGCATCGGACAGTTGGCAGGGGGTCCTCAGCGCCCCTGTAACTGCAGTCAGTATTGATGCCTCCGGACGCCGTCAGCAGATAGCGCAGAGGCTCCCACCTGCCGACGCTGGTCGCATCCAGGCACGTTCAATTCTCAAAACACCTGACTTGGTTGGCGCAGCTGCATTGCGTAACGCTTCACCGATTGGCGACATGACACAGGCAGCTGCTGATTCTCAGTGGTTGATCGAAATTGGAGGGAAGTCTTTGCTTGGAAGGAGTGCGGCTGATCTTACTGACATCGTCGTCGAGATTGTTGTCGGCGGACTGAACAGGTGACGCGATGACTAAGGTCAAGCTGATGGATGAGGATGGCGACTACGGTGACGATGACGGGGGTTGGGACGACGACTCAGGCGACGACAGTACTCCCGGGGACAGTTATCCAGGTAATGACGTCCCGGGGGATTCGCTGCCGGGCGATGCAAATGGTGGAAGAGAGAATGATTGGAGCGGTAACGAAGATTTTGATGGTAACGGTGAGGTGTTTACTGATGCTAGTGGAGACGTTGTCGGGACTACTCGCCTGTCGCTCTCCGACTTAACGTCGGAACGTGACAACGATCGACCTGGTGGTGGATCTTGGATGGACCGAGATGCATCAACATTCGGTGAAACCAGCGGAACTTCAGGCGCATCCGAATTCGGGCCTTCGATCGGGCCTGCTGATCCCAATAGACCCCCGGCCCCTGCAATATCGCCACCCACTCGATTCACTGGTGGCCTATCGGAAGGAGGCGGAATAGGCGGAGCATTTGGCTTGGGTGCAGTGGTTATAGCCCAGGCTGGCCCAAACTTCGGGAAACACGACACGGATTTTACAGGCAGCGTTTTCTTCGGATTTACGGGGTTTGGCTTCTACATTTCACCGCCCTCACCAAGTTTGAACTTTAACTGGGCGCAAACGCCAACACCCCTAGGCTCGAACGCCGCCGAGGCCAGCGCCTGTTACTGCGCTCGCAGTGCTGTCTTGGTAACGCCAATTGCGACCCTACAACTGTCATACGCCTGCGGCGCAGAACCTGGTGGAAAGATAGTTGCGGCGTCGTTGTCGTTTGGCTTGTCATTGGGGTTGGGGGGCTTCGGCGGGTTGTCGTGCTCGCATTCGATTCGTTCACAGGGGCAGCCGTCTTCAGGTTGGTGAGTGACACCTAAGGCAGAGAACGGCCCTTGAACTATTTACAACAAAAAACAGGACCGCGTTTTGACTTTGCTTATTGGGAGGAGCCGATATTCTGAGCCAACATAAGACCAGCTATCGAAAATGCTCCTCCACGTCACACCAAAGCTCCACCAGCCTTTTGAAAGGTTTCACGACGCGGCGCTCGTTGATGTTCGGATTCCCGCCTTGGGACTTCACCTGCGTGAAGGACGGGACGTTATCGCGCGTACCCCCGACCCCAACAAGGAACACCTGGTCGCCAGCCGAAAGTACGGACGCAAGTCGATCCCGGGTTTCTTCATCCATTCGCCGAGTGATACTAGAGAGTTCACAGTCACCACGCGCCGGGCGGTAGGCGCGGAGTTTGTGCTGACCCATACGGTTGAATATTCCATCCTGGATGCTGACTGTGACGCTGCCAGCGACAACATGATGCTTTGGGGCAACCTGCACCCGAGCCATGGTAGTTGGAGTTCCCGCTGGCCACGTGTGGCAAAGGATTGGGCGCCCAGCCCCCATGCGCCTCAGATGGATACATACCCTGGGTCAATGAGGAAGTCCGAAACCGATGGTGAGGTCCGTGACGTCCTTAACGCCTGCGGCTTTATCGTCTCTCGCCATGAGCGATTCAGGCTGCCGAGCCTAGAGCGCGACCGCGTTGTCATGCGCAACAACCTGACCGATCGCATGCCGGTGATCGAGAGTGCTTTCGTGTCGCCGCTCTGCTAGGCATCAATACAGAGCGCTACGCCGGCATCGGAATTCTTTGGCTGCCCTAATTAGTGACATCCACCGCACCCCTCCGTCGTCGGAAGCTATTGTTTTCGGGGACTTGCCATACAATGGTGCCACTCAAGGCAGGCCAGATTGCAGCTGAACGCAGCCTGATTTAGCTTGTTACCACTGAAAGGGAGTTCAGCGATTTTTCGTCGCGGGCCCCTCTACCGTTTTAGGGAGCCAAAATTGAACGACAACCAAGTATTTTTCGAGGAGGTCTCGGATTTCGCCACCAATCCGGAACCTCGCGTTCCATGCCTTCTTCTGCTGGATGTCTCCGTGTCTATGCGCGGCCGACCGCTCCAGGAACTGAATGAAGGCCTGCAGGCATTTCGTGATGAGTTGGCATCCGACTCACTGGCGATGCAACGTGTTGAGGTCGGCATCGTCACCTTCGGCCCGGTGCACACCGTAACCCCCTTCACCACCGTCGGCGCGTTCTATCCTCCCGTCCTCGTTGAACAGGGTGACACACCGATCGGAGAGGCCATCCGAGTCGGACTTGAAATGATTGAGCAAAGGAAGGCTGAATACCGCGCAGCAGGGCTACCATCGTTTCGCCCTTGGTGTTTCATGATTACTGACGGCGGCCCAACTGATGAATGGAAATCCGCGGCAGCAGCAATACGCGAAGCTGAGGCGAACAAGAAGGTTGCATTTTTTGCGGTGGGCGTCCAAGGCGCTCGAATGGATATTCTCAGTCAGATCAGTGTGCGCCAACCATTGGCTCTCGATGGTTTAAAATTCCGTGAATTGTTCCAATGGTTGTCGGCATCGATGAAAAGCGTCTCGCAGTCGACTCCCGGTACCGAGGTACCGCTGATCGCACCGAGCGGATGGGCCAGCGTGTGACTTGGGAAACTGCCAGCGCAATTGCCATTGGTACTTCACATATCGAGCGCGGTGGCGTCTGCCAAGACCGGTGCTCCGCGAAAGTGCTGCATCAAGGTGCGCGCTCTTGGTTGGCCATGTTCGTCGCCGACGGCGCCGGCAGCGCTTCACTCAGTGAAATCGGCGCACAGATGGCCATCGATATCGCCAACGATTTCGCTCTGCAGCTAATGTCCGAACCTGAAATTGGCTTGAATGATTCATTGGCAGTGGAGATTGTTCGAGAGATCCGGTCAGCCATCTACGCCACCGCCGAGGAGGAAGGACGTACGGCGCGCGACTATGCGTGCACTTTCCTTGGACTCCTGTCCTCGGATCTGGGAACACTCGTTTTCCAAATCGGCGACGGCGCTGTGGTATTGGACGTTGGGAATGATCTGGAGCTGGCCATCCCCCCTCAGTGCGGCGAATACGCAAACCAGACCTTTTTCATCACGGATGTTAGCGCCCTCGACAGCCTGGTGACCAGGCTCTATGCAGCCCCGGCAATTCAGGTAGCAGCCTTCTCCGATGGTATTCAACGCCTCGCCCTGGACATAGCCTCAAACACGCCGCACAAACCATTCTTTGCACCGTTCTTCAACGTTCTCGCCACTGTCAGCGCTGAAACTCGGGATCAAATCCCCGGTGCCCTCGCCGCTTTCCTTAGTAGCGACAAAGTGAACAACAGAACCGATGACGACAAGTCGATGGCGTTAGCCGTATTGAGGGCCTGACATGTCGAAGTCGTTGTTCAGCTCTACGGGGCAGTTGGTTGCGATCGGGAAAGAACTCGGCAGAGGTGGCGAAGGCACCGTGTTCGCAATTACCGGTGTGGATGACCTAGTGGCCAAGGTTTACCACAAGTCCTTGGAGCAATCGAAACAGGTCAAGCTGAAGTTCATGACGGGCTCTCGTGACGAAAAGCTCTTGAACTACACCGCGTGGCCACAGGACACACTCCATGCCAGACATGGCGGTCCGGTTGTTGGGTTTACTATGGCGAAGGTCGCCGACATGACGCCCATCCAGATGCTGTATAGCCCGGCCCACCGCAAGGCCGAGTATCCGAACAGGGGGTGGGACTTTCTGTTATGCGCGGCCCGCAACGCAGCCGCTGCTTTTGCCGTGTTACACGACCGTGGCCACGTTCTCGGCGATGTGAATCAGGGCAACGCCTACGTCAGCAATAAAGCCACCGTAACCCTCATCGACACAGACAGTTATCAGATCCGAGATCAGACGAAGTTGCATCTGTGCGAGGTGGGCGTCAGCCATTTCACCCCGCCGGAGCTGCAGGGCGGTTCATTCAAAGATCCGCGCTCCACTAACCATGACAACTTCGGCCTGGCGCTACTGATCTTCCATTTACTGTTCGGTGGCCGGCATCCTTTTGCCGGTGTTCCGCAACGCGATGGCATCGGCGAAACACTTGAGGACAACATCAAGAACCTTCGTTTCGCCTATTCGCATACCGCCGCGAAACGGATGCTGACCGCACCACCCAACTCGTTGCCCTTAACGATTGTTCCTCCCCGTGTTGCCCAGATGTTCGAGGCAGCGTTCACCGAGGAAGGAAGCAGTGGCCGACGGCCGACGGCCAAGCAATGGCTAGATGAGTTGGACAAGACAAGAGCGGAACTGAAGGTTTGTGCGCAGTCGAAGATGCATGTGTTTTCGGCACATCTTCATGGCTGCCCCTGGTGCAGCCTTGAGAGTCAAGGTGTCGTTTATTTCGCCTCGGCCACGCTTTACACCACGGCAAATGCTACTGAAGGCCCCTTGAGGGTTGCCGAAATCTGGGCTGCAATCTGCAAGGTCCCGGCTCCGACGGACTTCAAGATCCCAGATCCATCATTGCTTCGCCCGAAACCAACACCTCTCCCCGCCGGCGTCATTGGTGATGCTTCACGAAAGTTTGCTTCTCTCGCTGTCGTTGCCGCAGCCATCGCTGCCTACTCAATGCTTCGAGGCCCGGGGGTGATTTACTCCATAGCGGCGATCGTTGCCTTGGTTATTGTCTGGCGTTTCGGGGGCGATGAACGTATGCAGGAGGCACGTAGTCGCTCTGTTGCTCGCCAGACGGCGCATAAGCAATACGTCCAAGCTCTTGAAGCGATACGACGTGAAGCCGGCCCTGATGCATTCAATGCGCGAAGGGAGCACCTCAATCGACTCAAGCTCGAATTCGATGACTTAGCCAACCGAGAGAAGAAGGACCTGCAGGCAATGCATGCGCATGCAGAGAAGCGCCAGCGTGTGAGGTACTTGGAACAGTTCTTCATCGATAAGGCCAACCTCCCGGGCATCGGCCCTGCTAATCGCGCGACGCTAGCAAGCTTCGGGATTGAAACCGCAGCCGAGGTCGAGTGGAACCGAATTCGCCGCCTTAAAGGGTTCGGTGATGTAAAGACGAGGACATTGGTGGACTGGTGCAAGAGCCTTGAGCGGAGCTTTAAATTCAACGCTGCACAGTCGGTCACGCAGGCCGATATTAACCAGGTGAAACAGAAAATCCACGCTCGCGCTCAAGCTATACAACAGGAGTTGCGCGCAGGGCTGGTGGAAATCCAACAGTTTACGGCGAAGCAGGAGCAAGCCATTCGTCGCCACACTCCAAACCTGCAACTGGCCGCCAACCGACTGGCACAAGCCAACGCAGACTTGGAAGCCCTGCATTAGGATTTAAACGCCACTGGCCTACGGTGGGCATCCAACCATGGCGCCCACCACGCTCCCATCAGTGAGCTATCAGCGTTTGAATCTTCGCTATCTGGTAATCCGGTGTGACCTCCATGATCAGCACCTCGTTGGGTGCATTGCGAAGAATGGCGATCACCACGATCTTGCCTCCATTCTCTCCAACTAGCGCTGGTGCCTTCGTACCCCGGACGGGAATCAACCCAGTTGACCAGTTATCCTCAGTGAACGTGACGTAAGCGTCTGGATTTATGCCATATGCTTTGAAGGTCGCATGGTCCGCTTTTCCTTGGTCTTTCAGCCGCAGACGCAGCAATTGCATGGTGTCCGTGTACGCTTGGAGCAGATCCTGCCTACCCCTAAGCCGTTCAATTTCGGGCTGCAACTTATCTGGTGGTGTGGTGAGCCATGTCTTGAGGAATTTCTGAACAAATGCATCCGTCGTAGGGGTCGAGGCAAGTGACGCGCCCATCAGGAAGTCTTTAACTTTCTGATCGATCTCAATAGGCGGCAACCAACCGGGCTCCTGCTGCTCGTATTCAGGGACAGGCGTTTCAACTGCATTGGCTGATGGTGGGCCTGGCCGTAAATCCATACGCGGAGCCCCCTCAAAACTGCGCCCACCGTCCTCAAGGCTCGTGTTTCTCGCGATTGCATCAGCTTGGGGGACGTGTTCATCCACAAACCACTTTGCTTTCTGAACCTTGGTTTCTGCTGCGCAAAATTTCTCGATCGATGCCGTTAAATCATCGAGCTTTTTAGGGGTACTGGTGAGGGTCATCGTTTCTCTAAATTGGAGCATGAGGTTGTAGGTTTTCGATGCGGCCCTAACGCATTTGGCTTTGTCCGTGTAGGTCTGGTCGGCATAGTGTGAAAACATCCCGCCCTTATCCTCACCGCTCGTATCGACTGGGTGCGTCCAAAGCCACTTTGTTTTGCAGGGGGGCCACAAAGTGTCGCTTTGTCCTGCATGTGAATAAGCGTCCTGCCTGCCATGGAGCGCCTGCCCGAAGGAGCTTTGGATTTTGGGGTTGTCATGCCCGTGCGTGAAAATGATGCTCCTGGTTTGCGCTTCAGCATAAACCGCGTCTTCAGTGACCTTGCGTGCCGGCGGCTCTGCCGGAGGCGCCTTCGCTGAACGGAAATGCATGGCCCTGGTCGTCTCACTGGCTTTTGTATTTTGCCAAATGCACAATTCCCAGATCATTGCGTGCTTCGCATCGAGCATTCCAGTATCCGTGAGCTCATCCTGTCGTGCGATTTCTTGGCTTTGCTGAAGGTTAAATCCGGCCTGGCGGGCCAGCCACCAAGTCAAGCCGAAGTGGAGGTCCGACTCGTAAGCGCCGGCGGAAAGACTTACGATGGCCAATGCAAGGCCAAAAGCGATCGATTTCAGCATCTTCATGTGTGCCTACTCGTGAGTAGTCATTGATCTATTCGCCGCCCCCGGTGGCTCCCGTGTGGAGTGTAGCCCTCCCCCTCGCTTCTTGTTTTTCCCTTTCAGCAATCGAAATGGGGCGCAAGGCGTAAATTAAGCTTCACCTTCAGTACTGCCTAGATATCTAGACCCTATGCACGTAATGTGGTCGCTTCGTCTAGTTTTCTGGACGTTATCTAAAAACTGGCTATGATCAGTTTAAAGGCATGGCGATAACGCCTAGGAATTGAGACATAAAGCCTTAATTGACCTATCAATGACTAGATTCTTATACGCTGGGCTTGAATGTAAGCTAAGTAGCCGCAATTATAGATAGCGTCTAGGTTTGAATACACAAACCCATAGATCAACACCTTTTGCCTAGGGAAATAGACACTATGCGACTCCCAGCCATGACTGACGAGGCCATAGCCAGCGCCATCGGTGCGCGGCTCCAAGAGTTGCGCCTCAAAAAAAACTTGAGCCAGGAGCAGGTGGCTGAGGAAGCCGGGATCAGCCGCCAAACCCTGATCAATCTCATGCATGGAAAAGGCACCCTGGTGAATCTGGTTGCCGTTCTTCGCGCCATTGGTGAGTTGGAGCGGGTGGCCTCGCTTATCCAGAACGTCCTACCGAGCCCGCTCCAGGTAATCAAGATGGCGGGAACAAAACGCGTGCGGGCTACCGGTGTCCGCAGTGTAGGGATGGCCGCTAAAGGTTCGACCGGAAGTAAGGTAGTTTCGCCGCCCCGGGTGGGCGTCCATAAGAAGGGGGTTGATTGGTGATTACTGCAAAGGTGTATCTGTTCGACCATTTTGTTGGGGGCCTGCTCTGGGACATGGAGAACCAACTGGGCCTGTTCGAATATGCCCCTGATTTCGTCAAGACTGGCATCGAGATTTCCCCAATCCACATGCCACTTTCAGCAAATCAGACCTATTCCTTTCCAAGTCTTAATCGAGATACGTACAAAGGCCTCCCGGCAATTCTGGCGGACTCCTTGCCCGACGATTTCGGTAACGCACTGATCGACGCCTGGCTGGCAAAAGAGGGTCGAGACAAGTCAACTTTCACCCCAGTCGAACGAGTTTTGTATCAGGGCTCCAGAGGTATGGGTGGCCTGGAATATCGACCTGCTCTTGATGGTGCAGCCAAGGCCAGTGAGAGTATCCAGATCGAGGCGCTGGTAGAGCTCGCCAGTGAAGTACTCTCACAACGAGAAAGCCTGGCCGACCGACTCGCAAAACATGATCCCGACGTGGATGATTCAGCCCTGCAGCGGTTGATTCAGGTAGGCACCAGCGCCGGCGGTGCTCGGGCAAAAGCTGTCATCGCGATGAACAAGGCCGGTGAGATCCGCTC